>JAGLKS010000327.1 GCA_023140905.1 Alphaproteobacteria bacterium
AAGACAAAAGATAAAGACAAAAGATTAAAGACAAAAGAGAAAGGAGCACTTATGTGTTGATAAGGTGCTCCTTTCTTTCCCCGGATTAGTGTCAGCACGTTCTCACAAGGGATTAATATTTTCAGATTAGGTTTTAAGATCCTCTTATATTATCCAAGAATTTGCCGATTTCACTTTGCATATGCGCAGATTTTTCTGAAAGCTCTTTCGCCACATTAAGTACTTCACCAGCGGCTTTACCGGATTCATCTGCAGCGTTACTAACATCGGTTATATTTTTGGTCACTTCACTTGTTCCAGAGGATGCTTCCTGAACACTGCGGGATATTTCTCCGGTAGCTGAGTTCTGTTCTTCAACAGCAGCTGACACAGAAGATGTTGCTGTTGTTATTTCATCGATAACGACAGCAATATGCTCGACAGCACTTGCTGTTTCCGTTGTCTGGTTTTGTACTTCCTTGATAATATTTGTGATCTCTTGTGTTGCTTTGGCTGTTTCATTGGCCAGAGCTTTCACTTCATTTGCAACCACAGCAAAGCCTTTTCCGGCGTCTCCTGCGCGTGCTGCCTCAATTGTAGCGTTTAGTGCTAGTAAGTTTGTTTGCTCGGCAATGTCTGTAATCACAGTAGCAACAGAACCGATTTTCTCAACAGTTTCTGTAAGCTTGTCCATGGTATTTTTAGTTTCTTTTACAGAATCTGTTGCGTTGCGAGTACTTTCATCGGTTTTTTGGATTTGTTGTGCAATCTCACTGATTGAAGCTGTTAGCTCTTCTGATGCCGAGGCAACAGATTGTACGTTTGTTGCAGCTTGATTAGCTGCGGCAGAAACAGCCATAGCCTGACTACTGGTTTGTTCTGCAACAGTTGTCATAGACTGAGAGGTAGCTTCTAATTCTTCAGCTGCTGTAATTACTGAGCTGATGGAATCACCTACCTGACTTTCAAAGGTATTTGCTAGTTCCAACATAGCTTCCTTGCGCTCTTCTTCTTGACGTTTTTCGGTAAGTTCTTGCTCTTTACGCATACGGTCGTTTTCAATCATATTATCTTTGAAAACTTGCACAGCTTCGGCCATTTCACCAATCTGATCTTTTTGTCCTTGAGCCGGGATTTCAACATCCATATCACCTCCGGCCAGTGTTCCCATAGCCTCTGTCATATTTTTCACAGGGTTGGTGATACTGATTGTTACAAAATAGCCTGCTACGATACCTGTGATAATTGACAAAATAGAAACAATTAAAACAAAATTTTTGCTGTTTTCCATATTTTCAGAAGCACGCGGTCCAAGTTCATCTTGTGCTTTTTTATTCATATCAACGAGTGTGTCTAATGTGTGTGCAATTTCAGGACCAAGTGTATCAAGTGTACTATGAATAAAATCATTACGTTCGAAAATGAGTTCTTCTATGGCCTCAAATTCTTCATGATATTCTTTAGTCATACTGGCAGCTTCTTTTATCAGACGTCGCCGCTCAGAATTTTGCGATTTTGAGTAAAGATCTGACATCTTTTTCTCAAAACTTTCAATTTCATGTTCTATACGTTCACCTTGTTTCGGGTCGTTATCTATTAGGAATTTAACCGCATGCATGCGTATCAGTAATGAATCACGCAGGGCTGATCCTGCATAATATGCGACCGTAGGGTCGTTGTCATTATAGGCACTTTTCATAACGGCGCTTAGTGTTTTTTCGATTTTTGGGCCAAGCTCGTCCAGAATTTTTACATGAAGATTTCTTTTATTATGCATCTCAACAACTTTTTCAAAGCTATCGTCATATTCTTGTGCAGAAACGACGACTGAATTAATCATTCCTTCTTTTTCTTCCTCACCTTCGAAGAGTTTTCGTGAAACTTCTATGTCTTCTTCCGTGTGTTTAATGCTGTGCCGGGCTTTTTTGATAGATTCACTATCACCTTTACGAAGGAATGATATAACGTCAAGGCGCATTGCTAGCATATCTCCGTTTACACTACCTGATGCTGCGGTTTGCCGTGCCATGGAACGATATTCTGCAAAGCTTTCATTTCCAGACGACAAGCCCATGAATGCTGTAACGGCTACTATGGTTAGTAATATAAGGATAGCACCCACTCCAACACTAAGGCGCATACCAATTTTTAGGTTATTCCAATATTTTTTCATGCTTTTTATTCCTTAAACTTTATACATTACGTTCTGTAATTATTTTACGTTTACTTAGTAGCCTTGAGAGTGTGATGAATGTGTATTCCCAATTACTTGGCTACTCATTAATCAAAAAAAGAAAGAGACAAACTAAATTTTTATTTGAATACGAAGGAATGACATCTGCAACCTTTTGAAAAATAAAGAGATTTTTGATGAGCTTAAATAAGAATTCTTTCATATTTAAGGCTAAGTAAGGCTTAGAGCCTTATTAAAAAAAAGATTAATAACTTTTAAGTATTACTGCTTAACGGCTTCTATTTGAGCTATTTATATTGAGAAATATCGATTCCTAATTCTTCCGATGTATAACCAGCCAGCACGTCTATCAGTTCTTGTCTAACTTCTTCAACAAGCACCATAGGCAGACGCATACCACTATTAAACATCATGTATAAAGGAATGGGGTTTTTAACACGAAATACGGCTTTAACTACAGGCAGTATTTTTTTCTGCAATGCTTTGGCTGTATCATAATCTCCGGCCAAACCGGCTTTAACCATATTAACCATAAGGCTTGGTGCAATATTACAACTTGCCGAAATAGCGCCGAATCCTCCTATTTCAATAGTGCTTGCGACTTGATCGCATTCGCCGGTTAAAACTCTAAAGTAAGAACCATCTGTTCCCTCTATAATAGCGCGGCACTGTTTGAGATCACCCGAAGCTTCTTTAATACCGATTATTCCAGAATGTTGAGCCAGTTTAATTGTTGTTTCTGCCTCGATATTATTTCCAGTTCTGGAAGGCACATTGTACAAAATGATATTACTATCGGAATAAATCAGATTATCTGCCAAAGTTTCAAAATGCCCGATAATGCCTTTTTGCGGAGGATTATTATAATACCCTGTCACATGTAAGAATGTCGTTGGCCCCAAAGCTTCTTCCAGCTTTTTGCTCATATCCAATGCAGATTTGGTATTATTTGAACCGGCAGCTACGATAAATTGGCAACGTTCGTTAATCTGTTCTTTAATATGAGCGGCTACCTCAATATGTTCTTCCGCATCAAGCGCAACGCCTTGCCCTGTTGTCGCACAACCGCATATACCGCTAACTCCGGCTTTTATCTGGTCTTCAATTAAACGGTCAAGCTTTGGATAATCAATCTTTCCGTTCATATCCATCGGCGTTATAATAGCAGGATAAATTCCTTGTAACTCGGTAATATTAATACTCATAGCTTTTCCCCCCAATTCCAAATATAAAAAACAAATAATCAAATAAGATCTAAGAACGAATCCTATTCTTTTCCATGACACAACTCATCACTACCACAGCCACATTTCTGCCCGTGTTTATGATTGTGACCATTCCCATTCCCATGGCCGTGATTACATCCACAACCATGTTTATTAGCCTGTTTATGTTTATGTTTATGGTTGTGCTTATGTTCATGTTTGTGCTTTTTATTATGCAAGCAA
>JAGLKS010000328.1 GCA_023140905.1 Alphaproteobacteria bacterium
TCTCTATGGGCAGATCTTTTTTGCCTATATCATGGGGGAGAACAGCCCTGTACATATTATTAGCAACATTGTTGCCAAGCTCCATGTATAAGCAGGTGTTTTTAATACCTGTTGCAACGCGCATTGCATGTTCGTGAAAAATATAGGTAATATCATCTGGACGCAGTGCATCATAAGTCTTTAACTCTTCAAGCTGTTCTTTTATAAAGGGTTTAAAGATATTCTGGCATGTCTCATCGGTTTTAAAATCGAAACCTTTGGGCCAGTCTTTATTATAGTCTGCCCGGTTTTTAAAATTCGCGAACATCGGTTAGTTTTCCTGTAATAGCGGCTATTGCGGCCATGGCTGGTGAAAGTAAATGAGTGCGGCCTCCTCGACCTTGACGGCCTTCGAAGTTTCTATTGGATGTGGATGCGCAACGATCACCGGGGTTAAGCTGGTCAGGGTTCATGCCCAAGCACATGGAACAACCGGCTTCGCGCCAGTCAAACCCTGCTTCTTTAAGGATATCAGCAATGCCTTCTTGTTCAGCCAAAGCTTTGACAAGACCGGAGCCGGGGACTACCATAGCCTCAACACCATCAGCAACTTTTTTGCCTTTAGCGATTTTTGCGACTTCTCGTAAGTCTTCGATACGGCCATTTGTGCAAGAGCCAATGAAAACGTTATCAATGGTGATATCTTGCATTTTTGTGCCTGCTTCAAGTCCCATATATTCTAACATGCGTTTAACTTCTGCTTGTTTGCCCGGATCTTCAAAATCTTCGGGAGAGGGGACTTTGCCAGTGATAGGGACAACGTCTTCTGGTGTTGTTCCCCACGTTACAGATGGACATATGTCTTCTGCATCAAATTCAATTTCACGGTCAAAGTTTGCGTTTTCATCAGTGTATAGTGTTTTCCAGTAGCTAACCGCTTTGTCCATGTCTTCACCTTTAGGGACCATAGGGCGGTCTTTGACATAAGTGAAGGTGGTTTGATCTGGAGCTATCAGGCCTGCGCGTGCCCCGGCTTCAATGGACATGTTACAAATCGTCATACGGCCTTCCATGGAAAGGTTCACAATAGCATCACCCGCATATTCTATGACATAGCCTGTACCACCTGCTGTGCCAATATGTCCGATGATGTGAAGGATAACGTCTTTGGCTGTGACCCCTGCGCCAAGCTTACCGTTTACAGTAATGCGCATGTTTTTAGAAGGTTTTTGGATAAGCGTTTGTGTCGCCATAACATGTTCAACTTCGCTTGTGCCGATGCCAAAAGCCAGAGAACCAAATGCGCCATGTGTAGCTGTATGACTGTCTCCGCAAACAATAGTCATGCCGGGCAGAGTGAAGCCTTGCTCTGGGCCGATAATATGGACAATGCCTTGACGTTTGTCGGTCAGGTCAAAAAGCTGAACACCGAATTCTTTACAATTATTGCGTAAAGTTTCAATCTGAATGCGGCTATCTTTTTCCTCAATAGGGAGGGTGCGATCTGTAGTAGGGACATTATGATCCATTACAGCTAAGGTATTCTCTACGCGCCGTAATTTACGTCCAGCCATGCGCAAACCTTCAAAAGCCTGCGGTGATGTTACTTCGTGGACAAGGTGACGGTCTATATAAATCAAGCATGTGCCGTCATCGCCTGTTTGTTCAATAACGTGATCATCCCAGATTTTTTGGTATAAGGTGCGTGGGGTCATAATTTGCCTGTTATTCCCAGCTTCTAAGCCACTACCGGATTATTTTGCAGTTTTTTTAGCTTTAACCGGCTTTGTTTCAACGCTGTGCCCGGTTGTACGTTCGGAAATACGTGCAGATTTACCGCGCAGCTCACGCAAGTAATATAGTTTTGCACGGCGAACAGAACCACGGCGGATAAGCTCGACTGAATCAATGCGGGAACTCCACATAGGGAATACACGCTCTACGCCTTCACCATAGCTGATTTTACGAACCGTGAAACTTTCATTAATGCCGGAACCTTGACGGGCGATACATACGCCTTCATAAGCTTGAATACGTTCACGTGTTCCTTCTTTAACTTTTACGTTTACTTTGACTGTGTCACCGGGGCCAAAATTTGGAACCTCTTTGGTGGATTGAAGCTGCTCAAGTTGCTTTGCTTCGAACTTTTGTAATGTATTCATAGTCTTATACCTTTTTCTTAATCCTTTATATGAAACCCGATTTCAGACTGCGTAAAGGACTGTGTAAAATAATATTTGTCCGTACATATCCGGCGGTTTCTTTATCTTTTTTATTGGAACTACTATAAGCTTAAAGTGCCTTCCAGCATCGCGTTCTTTTATATGATTAGTGTAAAAAAGACAAGCTATTTCTTTTCTTTTTTGTGCCTCAGTATTCTGTCTCCAGTTTGGAAACGGCTTGAGTTAAGAGTGTCTTTTTGCGGTTTTAAAATCAATGGAAAAAACCGCGTAATTTTTAGGGGATGGCAGTTAACCAAACATGGGCCCGCACGTTCTCTCTGGGTTACGAAGATTATCTAATATAATATCATCTATCACTTTTCTCATTTCTTTATTTATGTAAAACGCTACAAACGTTAAACCTTTAGCCAAACGGGTATCATCTTTGATGTCATCATCCATGGCTTCGAGTATTTGCTCGTATAATTCTTTGTTTATTTCTCTTACAACCCCACAGTTGTTCAGGCCATGACCCATTTTCGAGAGACCATTTACCAAATTTTCTTTGCTTATGTAGCCACTTTTGAGACCTGCCATTAAATCTCTTTGATCTATTATCCTTCTTTCTAACAAAATCTGAACCTTGTTGATGATTTTTTCATCAGACATATCTTTAATTATGTCCAGCATCCACGGAATTTCTTTTACATACTCTTTTGCAACAGCTCGCATACGATGTGCTATATCTATATATACGTTTGCACCATCTTGCATGCGAGACACATCTTTCTCATTTTCAGGAACACCACAGATTAATTGTACAATAGCACTGATGCCTTCCGTAGGAGGTTTCGAGGAGAAGAAGCACTTTGTATCATAGCTCATTTATTTCAACTCTTTTGTATTTATATATCACCACTCCGCCGAGAATATCACTTTTTGCTGTTATTATGCAATATGTTTGTCCTGTCAATTCGCACAGGCAAGATCATTGCCTGTTCTTCATATGCTTTTTCCATAAATCATAGCGGCGTTCGCGGGTCAGTATTTCCGATTGTTCAAGGCGCCAGCTTTCAATGTTTTTATGGTGGCCTGAGATTAGAACTTCCGGAATTGTACGTAACTGGCCGTTTGCATCCGTCCATTGAGCAGGGCGGGTATAGTGCGGATATTCCAGTAATCCGTTGGAAAAGCTTTCTTCGTCCGGTGTAGCTTTGTTTCCCATAACACCATCAAGCAGCCGGATACAAGCATCCATTAAGATTATAGCGGCAGGTTCTCCACCGGAAAGGACATAATCGCCGATGCTTATTTCTTCGAAGTTGTGAGCGTCAAGCAAGCGTTGATCTACACCTTCATAGCGTCCACATAATATGGTCAGTGTTGGAGTGGTTGCAAGATCTTCTATCAGGGCTTGATTAAGCGGTTTTCCACGTGGGCTCATATAGATTTTACGGCCCGGTTGTTTTATTGAGAGTAGAGCTTTCTCGATAACGTCCGGGCGCATAACCATTCCTGCACCGCCGCCAAAAGGTGTATCGTCTACGCATTTATGTACGCCACCAGCAAAGTCACGGATATTGATGCATTCATAAGACCATACGTCTTTTCCCAGAGCTTTACCGCTTAGGGATTGTCCCAGTGAGCCGGGGAACATTTCCGGGAAAAGGGTTAGCAGGTTTACGTGCCATGGTTTTGTTTTGCTTTTTTTCATAGATTTCATAACTATTTTATATAGGGGATTAAATCCATAAAGTCATCAATAACGATCATTGCGCCGTTTTCTTTTAGCATCTGTGCGCGTTTTGGTTCGTTTACCAGTCCTTCAATCGTAAATCCTATTGGTGTAACATTGGCGGCTTTGGATGCTATCATGTCGTTCATATTATCGCCGATATAGGCGCATTCATCAGGTTGGACATTCAAGAGTTTCATAGCTTCTATGATAATGTCAGGCTCAGGCTTGCGACGCATTGGCGGGTCACTTGTAACGACGGTGCTATAGATATCTGCTATTTCCATAATTGCCAGATCGTTTTCTAGTTTGTATAGTCGTTTGTTCGTGGACAGAGCGCAGTTCTCTTTTCCTATCTTGTCTATGAATTCACGTATGTTTTTGCCTAAATGTACTTTGTTTTCAGCGAATAACGTTTGGCGTTTTTTATTACGCTCAGCTGTGAATTCTTCTATATAAGGACGCATGTCGCAGCGCAGCATTTTTCCCACAGCTAGAAGTTTATCACGGCTTGCCATTCCTGCAAGTTTACGCATGTCTGAGGGGGGAAGTCTTTCAGATATATCAGCTTTTTCCAGAACTGTATTGATTTCGCCGCAGTCAAAGCTGGCAAAGATGGCTTCTGTATTGACTGTGACGCCATCAAAATCAAAAATAAATGCCGTGAATTTCTTCATGTTTTATGCTTTATTCCATGCGGAAAAGTTCTGTATTTCTGAGCATAACAGATTTTTCTTCCAGATCAATATTTGTGACATAATCGTTGTGAAACGGGACATAGAAGGATTCTCCACCGTTGGCGGGTCTTATCTCTAATAAATCTCCGGCACCAAAGTTATTAACAGCTATGATTATGCCAAGAATATCGCTGTGACCGTGGGTTTTAGCGGTTAGCCCAACGAGATCCTCGATATAGAATGTGTCTTCTCCTTCAATATTCGGCAATGTTTCACGTGAAACAAACAGGGAACATTTGAGCTTTTTAGCGTCTTCCGGCGTAGTTATTCCTTCGATAGAAGCCAGTATATATTTGCCCGTGGAGTTCTTTAGAGTGATAGTTAGGCTGGCATTATCAGCAGGGTTTTCACTCGTATAGAGTGGGCCTTTTAACAGAGAAAGGTCATCACAATATGGAATGATTTTGACCAGCCCTTTAACACCGTGCGTAGAGGC
>JAGLKS010000329.1 GCA_023140905.1 Alphaproteobacteria bacterium
TATACGGTATGAAATTGCCAATGAGATTATTTCATCTATCTGCTTGGAAGTACGCCAATCATACCTGATTAGCCAGGCAGCTTTATAATCCTGGGAATAAACTTTTTCCGGAAAAAGTATAACTAGGAAAATAAAAAAAAGGCATCCCAATAAGAGATGCCTTTTATATTTAATTTTTGCTGGCAATTTTATTTCTCGTCATTAGCCTTTTTTTCTTTATCGTCAGAGCTATCAGAATCTGCTTTTGGTTCCTCATCTGATTTCTGTTCAGCTTTAACTTCTTTTTCTTCAACTTTAACTTCAGCTTCTGAAATTTCTTCAGCAGCGACAGTCGATTCATCGGAATCAGATACGGCAATAGGTTCAGCTGTTGCTTCCTGATCCGTTGCTACAACCTCTTCTTCTACCGATTCTTTTTCTTCAACGACTTCTTCTTTTGGCGAAGTGCTTTTTTCTTCAACAGCAGCCTTATCGTCTTCTATCTTGAGCAGCGGTTTATCTTCTTTTACCGTTTTTTTCTTGGCTGTTTTTTTCTTAGCTGATGCTTGATCAAAAGCCTCAAAACCGAGTAGTTGAATAATAGCCATTTCTGTTCCATCACCACGTCTCTTCCCCAGTTTTAATATTCGCGTATAACCACCATCGCGATCAGCGTTTTGGGGTCCAATAACCGTGAAAAGTTCAAAAATTAATTGTCTATTTTTTAATTTTCTATAGACAACACGGCGTTTATGCACATCATCCGTTTTTGCATGGGTAATCAATTTTTCGATATAGGGTCGCAACTCTTTCGCTTTGGCCAGGGTCGTTTTTATTTGCTTGTGTTCAATCAAAGCACCGGCCAAACTGGAAATTGTAGCCCGGTAATGCCCCTGAGAACGATTAAGTTTTTTGACTTTAACTCTATGTCGCATTCTGAACTCCTGTTTACTTTAGAGAGCTAATTGTCTTCGTTTTTGAGATATTTTTCAACATCCATTCCAAATTGAAGTCCTCTTTCTCCCAGAATTGAATTTAATTCATTAAGAGATTTGCGACCAAAATTACGGAACTTCATCATTTCAGATTCTTCTCTGCGAACCAGATCACCAATTGTTTTGATATTTGCCGCTTTCAAACAATTATGAGACCTGACAGAAAGTTCTAACTCATCAACGCTCATTTTCAATAATTTTTTAATTCTCAATATTTCTTCATCGATTTCTTGCGGTTCTTCTTCTTCCGGCTCAACATCGAAATTAATAAATAAAGATACATGATCCCGTAATATTTTCCCGGCAAAAGTTAAGGCATCATCCGGTGTCACAGAACCGTCAGTTGTAACCTCAAGGATCAATTTTTCGTAGTCTGTACGTTGTCCAACGCGAGTATTCTCAATCACGTAAGAAACATTACGAATTGGTGTAAAAACAGAATCAATTGGAACCAGGCCAATTGGTTGTTCCGGTAATTTATTCTCTTCAGCCGACACGTAACCGCGTCCTCTGCCAATCCTCAATTCTACTTCAAAATCGGCATCTTCATTTAGCGTTGCTATTACATGATCGGGATTAAGAACTTCAAAATCAGTAGTATTTTTTTGAATATCGCCAGCAGTAATAATGCCAGCTCCCTTCCAGCGCATCGTGACACGCTCAGGTTTTTTATTTAAAAGTTTCAACCTGACTTCTTTTAAATTCAGGATCACTTCTGTTACGTCCTCAACCACACCTGGTATAGTTGCAAATTCATGCAATACTGATTCAAAGCGAACTGCAGTAATAGCAGCACCCTGAATTGAAGAAAGCAACACCCTGCGAAAGGCATTTCCTAAAGTAACGCCAAATCCGCGCTCCAGCGGTTGGACAATA
>JAGLKS010000033.1 GCA_023140905.1 Alphaproteobacteria bacterium
CGTAGTCATATACGTTTATATATGCATGAGTTTTTTTATATTACAGGGGGTTGCACTTATGCAATTTTCTGTCAATAATAAGTCAGGATTGATTGGTAATCGATGAAGTCAGGTCTTAAAAGAAGTCAGGTCTTAAAATATGTATCACGACAATAATTGGAATGAGGTTTCCGGCGATGAACTTGCAGGATTCTTGGACAAGGTTAATCCGATTGACGGAAAATATCGCACATCACCAGCCAGCACTAAAGTTGCATGGCGCACGCTGCCATTTTATGAGAGCGTGGCACTTATTCGTGTGAAAGATCCAAACTGGGTCAATAAGAAGGTGACGATATATTATCTGACAGATCAGGGTAATTTGTATCGATTAAACGGAACGTCTCCTCCAATTCATGAAATAAACGGGATAGCATCGGTCAAAATTAATGAAGATAATGTGCTCGATTACTTGCGTTTCTTCTGTTTCTTTGTTCGGGGTGATGATGGTCCATTCTATGTTTCTGAAGATATTGATGACCCCAACTTACCAGCCGATATGGATGCTATGACACGTGTTGCTGTTGAAGGGTCTGTTCGTCCTGCCAGTTATGAGGGTATGGATGAGAACGGGTATTTTTTGTGTGATGCGGTTGTGTTTTATTCAAATGCGCTGTTTATCGCAAGTTTTTCAATTCAGCAAAGCGGTATGGTTGAAATGCTTAAAGATCAACCTGTTGCAGGTGATTTAACTTCGCGTATTGAGCAACCGATTGGCTAGGGTCAGGATCAGGACCCTAAAGAAACTACTATATAAAGCAAAATAATGCCGCGAAAATAAGCGGCGTTTTGTATATTTGTCCGTTGCGCTTAAAGTTTTTATACCAAAAACATGCCTTTCATTTGACAGAAAAGCAATAAGCAGTTATAAACTCCCACTCGCTAAGGGGCGAGAAGATATAAGTATAAAAGGTGAAAGACTATGAAACGTACATTCCAACCCAGCTGTAAAGTTCGCGCAGCACGTCATGGTTTCCGTGCACGTATGGCAGATAGAAATGGCCGCGCTGTATTGGCTCGTCGTCGTGCCAAAGGTCGTAAGCGTTTGAGCGCCTAGGTCCTGAGTCTAGTTTCAGCATAAGGATTTAAACGTACGGCTATAACAAAATAGGAAAATTATAGCCATGCACACACGAAAACAAGATCTGGCAACAATAAAAATGCTGACAGATCGGCGTTCCTTTCTTGATATTCAATCTAACGGAAAAAAATGGGTTTCAAAGAGCTTGATTGTACGAATCAAGGAAAATGATCTTGGTTTTAAACGTGTGGGATTACCGTAAGCAAGCGAGTAGATAAATCTGCTGTAAAACGAAACCGTATAAAGCGGCGATTGCGCGCTGTTGCAGCCGATGTTCTAAGCCAATATGCTAAAGATGGAGTGGATTACGTTATTATAGGGAGAAAAGAAACTGCAATTTTCCCGTATAATAGTATGATTAATGACCTAAAATGGTGTTTGAAAAGAACGGGCTATTATCATAAAAGTGAAAATCAGACAGAGTCTTAAACCGATTCTCATTCAAATAATGATAATTGCGTTTAAATATTACTCTTAAGTGAAACTACTATAAAATGCTGTAACTACATATTATGACACGGATTTTTCGTTTTTTTATAAAGATATATACTTATGCGCTTTCTCCCTTATTAGGGCGGAATTGCCGTTACTATCCAACATGTTCCCAATATGCAGATGAAGCTCTGAAACGCTACGGTGTGCTTAAAGGATTATATTTGAGCATTGCGCGGGTTATGCGCTGTCATCCATGGTCGCATCATTCTTTTAACGATCCAGTGCCAAAGCAGTTTGCATGGCGTGATGTGTTGGGGTATAAACGCCCCATACAAAATTTGGAAGAAGAGCCTGAAAATAAATAATTAAGAGATTATATAACAAATGACAAATCCTAATCAAAAAGACCAAATGCATCCTGAAGATGTCCGTAATCTGATTATTTTTGCAATTTTCTCTGTAGCGATTTGGTTCTTATATGACACATTTATTTTAGCCCCTCAGGTCGAAGCAATAAAACAAGCACGTTTGGAACAAATTGAGTTGGGGATCAATAATTCATCTTTTTCAGAAAACAGGCCTGAGACACTTAAACTTATCGATCGTAGTGAGGCCATTTCAAAAGCAACTCGTATTGCATTTGAAAACAAAGAGGTTATTGGCACAATCAAGCTTAAAGGTGGCCGTATTGATGATTTGAGTTTTAATGAACATTTTCAAACAGTTGAGAAAAGAGATAAAGTCTCTATTCTTAATCCGGCTCAGACACAATATACACGTTTTGTAGATATGGGATGGGTTAGTGCAGATAAAACAATAGATTTGCCCAATTCTTCGACTTTCTGGAATGCCCAAGGAAACACAAAACTATCGCCGGATAATCCGGTTACACTTATGTGGGATAATAATCAGGGTGTACGTTTTGAGCGTATAATCAGTATTGATGACCAATATATGTTTTATATAACTCAGAAAGTTATTAATTACTCTGGACGGGATTTACATTTATATCCATATGGTTTGGTTTCTCAGACGGGGATTCCTACAGAACCGGGAGCATATAAAACATGGATATCTTACGAAGGACCACAAGGGTTTATCGGTGGGTCTTTGGAGAAAGTATCTTATAAGGATTTGAATAAAAATTCAGAAAGAAAAATGGAAGCACAACGCGGCTGGATATCATTTTCTGATAAATACTGGCTTACAGCTCTTATTCCACAGCAGGATAAAAACACTAAATTTCGCTTTAAGCTAACGCCGGATAAGGCAAATTCCGATAACAATAAATATCAGGTTGATTTTACAGCTTCGGGAGTTTCTATTTCAAACGGGGAAACCGGAGAATATTCACAGCGCATTTATGTCGGCGTGAAAAAGATACTTACACTTGAGGAATATGAAGCTAGTCAGGATATAGAACGATTCGATCTAGCTGTTGACTTTGGCTGGTTCTGGTTCTTTACCTATCCGTTCTTTCTGCTATTGCATAACTTAGGATTGCTTTTCGGTAATATGGGTTTTGCTATTATTGTTCAAACTATTATTTTGCGTATGGCTGTTTTTCCATTGACCAATATTTCATATCGTTCATTTGCAAAAATGAAAGTGGTTTCACCACAAATTCAGGAGTTACGCGATCAACACAAAGACGACAAAGAAAAACTTCAGGCCGAGATTGTTAAGTTATATCAGCGTGAAGGCGTTAATCCTATGTCTGGATGTTTGCCGATTGTTATTCAAATTCCGATTTTCTTTGCGTTTTACAAAATTCTTTTCACGACAATAGAAGTTCGACACGCGCCGTTTATTGGCTGGATTAACGATTTATCAGCGCCGGACCCAACCAGTATATTCAATTTATTCGGTCTTTTGAACTTTGATGTATCTTTTCTACCTTATATTGGCGTATGGCCGTGTTTGATGCTGGTTGCCAGTTTGGTGCAAAGGCAGCTTAATCCGCCACCTCAAGATAAAACACAGCGCATTATGATGAATTTCTTCCCATTCTTTATCACTTATATTATGGCTCGTTTTGCTTCTGGATTGGTGATTTATTGGACGATGAGCGCGTTGCTTTCAGCTATGCAACAAATGTTCATTATGCATCGTATGGGCGT
>JAGLKS010000330.1 GCA_023140905.1 Alphaproteobacteria bacterium
AAGCCCCTTTGACATGACCAAAAAGCTCACTTTCAAGCAACCCTTCGTTCAGTGCAGAACAGCTGACATTAATCAGTGGCATATGCGAACGTGAACTTTCATAGTGAAGAGCTTTTGCCAGAAGCTCCTTTCCTGTGCCGCTCTCACCGGTGATCAATATAGTTGTGTCGGTTTCTTTCAAAGTTTCTATAAGCCTAAAAATATCTTGCATTTTCGAACTCTTGCCGATGATGCTGTGAAATCTATAGCGTTTTTTTAGTTCATATTTAAGGTTTACAAGCTCGGTGGCATCTCTGATCACAAGCAAGCCCCCCCTGACCTTCCCCTGATTCAACAATAGCGGAGTGCAGCTTAAATAAACAACTTGATGAGGTCGGTCATTGCGACGGCATTCCATGCGGACCTCTTTAGCTGATCGCTTTGATTTGAGGCTTTCTCTGAGGACCTGAGTGCATTCTCCTGAGCATTTTTCTTGGCATTCTGAAAGGTCACTTTCTATAATGGATTCTGGATCCAATCCACATATAGATCTTAAGGCAGAATTGGCTTCCAACACTTTCATATTCTCGTCTACGCTAATAATTGCATCCTTCAGACTTCCGAAAATAGCTTCTAAATTGCGGCGATAGGTTTCTTTTTTATCCACAATTTTCTTGTGATTGCTCGCATAGCGGATGACTTTCAAGAGAGTTTCTTTTCGAACAGGTTTAGGTAAATAATCAAAAGCGCCTAAGCGCACCGAATCCGTTGCAGTCGTTATGTTCGGCTGCCCTGTAATCATTATTACCGGTATACTCAATCCATCCTTTCTTATATCCTCAAGAAGATCAATTCCTGTAAAGCCGCCGAGGATGATATCAGCTATAATTACATCGGGTTCGTTCTTACGTATGGCTTCAAGGGCTTCTGAATAATCGTTTGCTGTTTGGACTTTGTATCCTTCTTTTTCAAGATGAACTTTAAAGCCAAAGCAAATTGATTCCTCATCATCAACAATTAATATTTTTAAATCCATAAATCCCTCATGAAAAATAATTGGCCTTATCCTACTTATCTTACAGGAAGATCAACAAAAACCTTAGTGTAGCAGTTCGAAACACTTTCAAATGTGAGCCTTCCCCCATGATTTTGGACAATATTGTAGCTTATGCTTAATCCCAAGCCCGTTCCCTTTCTTTTTGGTTTGGAGGAAAAGAAAGGGTTACAAATCTTATCAATAATATTTTGGGAAATTCCGATACCGCCATCATAAAAAGTCGTCCGAATATAATGTTTATCAGCTATTTCTATAACCTTTCCCGTAATAATTAGAAAATTTTCAGAATCTTTTTGTGAAAATTTTTCTTTCAATGCATATATTGCATTATTTAAGATGTTTACAAAAACTTGTTGAATCTCATGATTTTGAACTTCAATCGCTGGAAGATCTGGTGGAAAATCCAGAACTAGTTTTGTTCCATTTTTTAATATTTGACTTTCCATTAAACTGAGCGAATCGTCCAAAATATCCGTAAGACAAAAGGGCATGGGATCTTCATTTCGGTCTCGTGAAAATTCAAGCAACTTTCTAACAATAATTGCCACTCGATCCGACTCTTTGATAATTTGATTATAAAGTTTACAATAATTTTTGTTTTCGGTATCTTCGTCTCGCAATACCTCAGCAATACTAATAATACCGCTTATGGGATTATTAATTTCATGGGCAACACCTGCAGCAAGCTCACCTATTGAAGCTAAATATCCTGCGCGCGCAGCTTCTGCTTCATATCGCCTTTTTTCTGTAACGTCTCTCCACAAAACAATTGTTTTGAAATTCCCATCTATATCTTTGAAAGGTGCAAAAACCAATTCGTAATTCCGGTCATTTATCAACGATTCAGTATGATCAATAGATTTTAGACTAGTCGCCTTTTCAGACGAACAAAAACTGCATGGTGTGTCGGATTGTAAATATGTACGAAAACATTTTTCGCCAACACGATTTCCATGAAGCACATCTAATATTTCATTCTGATAATCAATTTCATAATTTTTATTGACAATATACATTTTTTCTCCGATGGCACTTAGTACCCCCTGGAATTTATCGCGCTCAGAACGCAATAGGCCCTCAATCCGCTTCTGTTCTCTTATAGTGTTTGTGAGTTCTTCCGTATGCTTTTGTGTTTTTTCTCGATCACGGACTATTTCCCGGATGTGTGACAAAACAAAGGTTACTAACGCACCAAAAATTAAAAAGGCTAATGCCAATGAAATCCATCGCAACTGTGTCGTTTTTTCATAAATACTAGCTGCAACATGCCGATTAACATCATCTATAACTTTAGCAAAAGTATTATCTGATACGGATGAAGCCCATCTTAAATCCGCTATTAGTTCAAGCAAATTATTTGAATACCGTCCAGTCGCCCAATTTTCACCAAAGTTGACAAGAATGTTGCCAGAATCACGGTTGGCATATACCGCATTTTCATAGTTTTTCAGTTGACTGTAAGCATCTTCGTACCTTTTCTTTGCAACGGAATAATGCATAAGTATCATTGCCACCTTTATATTGAAATCCAGGTCTTTTTCCGCCAATCGTTTGGTAAATGGAGATACAATAAAGTTCGAGAATTTTTTATCAAATTGCCGTAAGGTTGTTTTCCATTTTTCGCTTGATTCAGACAAGCTATATGTAATGAATAATTCTTTAGTCATATTTTCATACTTGTCCCAAAGCAATCGCAAATCACTTACTTCGAGCCTTAATTCATGAAGCTTTTGTAGCTTCACGTTATAATATATAGATAGTCCAAGCAGACTTCCGAAACCCAATACAAGAATGATAGCAATTACAAATAAAGAACTTAATTTCATTTTGTTGTGGTTATTC
>JAGLKS010000331.1 GCA_023140905.1 Alphaproteobacteria bacterium
TCGATGAAATTAAGAACTGGAATGGATACACCGAAAAAGAGAAAATAGAGCGGTGCTCATACCAGATCAAAATTAAAGCCGTTCAATTTCCGAGCGATGAAGACGAAATAAAAGCCTATAAACGCAAACAAAGTGTGTATGCAAAACTGGTCATGTGGTTAAATCAAGGCACTCTTGATACTTTTACCTTGGAGAAAGATGGTAAGAAATGTGCTGTGTCATGCCATGCGTGGATCAAGCATCAAGACTGTTACGGCAACTATGCACATAATGTTTTTGGATGTGGACGGATAGGCCAATAATTATAAAAGTTATACCATTGCAATGGATAGCGCTGAACATAATGTTCAAGACGTGCCACATATTTTTCCATGTAACCCTTTAGATGTTCTGATCTATTTTTTCTTGGAACTGCCAAACTATCTGCAAAATGCTCAAAAGTTATTTTGTAGACCTTTTTCTCCTTCATACTAAAGAGCAGAAATACCGGACAATCAAGCAACCCTGCAAGTATAAAAGGCCCTTGCGAAAATAGAGAATCACACCCTAAAAAAGGCAACATTATATTATGAGATTTTGATCCTAAAGATGTTCTATCTCCCATAATAATGACATCCTGCCCTGAACTTATTTTCTCTCTAAGAATAATAGCGATATCCGGAGTAATATTACGCACATCCACTATTTCTATGTTGCATTCTGTGCCACTAACTTTTGATACAATACGCTGGAAATTAGGGGTATGAGCATCATGAGTTAGAATGGCTAAAGGCAATTTTTCTTCTCTATCAGCGATAACGCGACTAACATCTACATTCCCTAAATGGGACGCAATAAACAAAACACCACATCCTTGCTCTCTGGATTTTTTATAGTCATCCAAACCCTGCACAGAATATGGAATTGATTTCTGA
The DNA here is from genome assembly GCA_023140905.1 of Alphaproteobacteria bacterium. Taxonomy (GTDB): domain Bacteria; phylum Pseudomonadota; class Alphaproteobacteria; order Micavibrionales; family Micavibrionaceae; genus UBA1672. Next base: position 915 of record JAGLKS010000331.1, read on the forward strand.
GGCTTAAGCCAAATCGTGACTTTATCCGCCGTAGCTCTACCAAATGACAGGAAATGTCGAAAGCTCGTCAGCAATCTAGGCTTTTTGTTCCACGGAGATTTAACCCCGCTGTAATTGTGCAGCCGTTGTAAATATGCATAAGAAGCCCCGCGACCTTTGGCATTGAATATAAAAAAGAAGCCAACTACAAAACTAAGTAAGAAATTAAGCCCCGCGGTTCCCGTCAGGCGATAGCACCACAATAACGTACATAAACCTAAATAACTCCCGACTTCTCGTGATTTAGACCAATCACTAGCATTACTTAGCTGACGCCTCTTCATCAGCAAACGCGGGATACGAGGGATCATACCGAAAAACAATTTTGTGTGCATTTTTGTAATCAGCCAATTATCAACTAAGCTATCAAAATGTGATGTGCCATCCTTAGGATAAATAACTTTGGTTTTAATAAAAGAAACTGGTACATTTTTCCAGTACAGCCGCACAAGAATATCAATATCAAAATCCATCCGTTTCCCAATAGATACCTTGTTTAGAAGACATATCGTTGCATCGAGCGGATAAAGACGGAAACCACACATAGAATCTTTAATCTTGAAAGATAATGTTTCAACCCAAACCCAGAAATGAGTTATATACCGACCATAGAGACGAGACTTCGGGATGGTTCTATCGTAAATAGGATGGCCTGATACAATCTCGTCTGGATTGTTTATCGAACGTTCTATAAATTTTGGAACGTCCCCAATGTCATGTTGACCGTCAGCATCAATCTGCAGCGCATGGGTATGCAGCGACAGGGGGAGGGATGTCATCTGTGCAGTGTGAACTTTTTAAAAACGCTGTAGAAGGCTTTAAATCGCTTAAAACAATTGCTCTAGCAATGGATAATGACCAAGGTGGTGATCACTTGGCCGATAAGATCACGGCAATTTTAGCTGAAACATCTTTTCAAGGAATAGTTAGGCGACATAGCCCAGATCGAGTAGGGCAAGACTGGAATAGTATTTTAACCAAAGGACAAAATTAGAAAGTTCCCATTTTGGGAAAATAAAGCTTGTTCCCAGAATGGGAATTTAGTATAATAGGGCTAGTTAGTAAGGGTGAACAATGAGAATTATATCACGGAAGCTGTTAAAGGAATTTTGGAATAAATATCCTGACAGTGAGGAGCATTTGAAGGCATGGTATCAGGTTGCCAGAGCTGCGGAATGGAGAACTCCGCAGGATGTGAAAGGCCTGTACAGAAATGCGTCTATTTTACAAGATGGGCGCGTGGTTTTTAACATTAAAGGTAATCATTATAGGCTTGTTGTTTGGATAAATTATGACTTTTTTACCATCTATATTCGATTTATAGGGACGCATAAGGAATACGATAAAACGGATGTGCAGAAGATTTAGGAGAAAGAAAATGAAGATTAAGCCGATTAAAACACAAGCAGATTATGAAGGCGCACTTGAGCGCATTGAGGGGCTTTTCGATGCAAAGCCTAATACGCCGAAAGGGGACGAATTTGAAGTTCTGGTTACTCTGGTTTCTGCTTACGAAGATGAACATTATAAAATTGATGCGCCTGACCCCGTAGAAGCGATTAAGCATATTATGGAGGCTCAGGAAATGCGCTCTCAAGATATGATTAAGTTCTTAGGTTCATCCAGCAAGGTTTCCGAAGTGATGAACAAAAAGCGCGGTTTGAGTCTGTCTATGATTAGAAAACTTACTCATGGCTTGCATATTCCTGCTGAAATTCTGGTTAGAGAATATGAATTGAGCCGATGAAATTCTTCCTAACACTAGAAGCCAAAGCATCATGCAAAAAATAACGTGGGAGGTAATGCTCCCTAAAATTAAGT
>JAGLKS010000332.1 GCA_023140905.1 Alphaproteobacteria bacterium
ATGAAGATATGTTAAAGCACAATTTTAAAGCAGTTCATAAACAGTATGAAGGGCAGGGCTTTAAAGTTTATGAGGCTGTGAAATAGCCGCTCGTTATTCAATCATTAAGGTTCGATAGATTTATTCTTCGTTTGTATCTGTAGGTTGAACCTGAGCGCCTGTCTGAGTTTTTTGAAGGAGCCGTTCAGTAGCGGCTTTTTCTGCTGCTAATTCTGCCTGAAATGCGTTATCCATTTTTATGTTCTTAAGATTGAAAGAGGGATCATATGGCTGGCTATTGCCATCTGTTTTTTCAGAGTCGGTGGTGGCTTCTTCTAATGTTGCGACATCTTCAGTAACTTTCTGGATCAGTGTTTCATCATGCAAAGCTTTAGCATTTAAGCCTGTTTCTCTGGCAATCATGTAATAAATTGATTCTCTGGATACTTCTGTATCAATGCCGTGGCAAAAGACGTGGTAGGCCATGGCTGCATCAGTGGTGATAATAGATTTATCCGGCTGGTTTCTCTTTCGCATATGCTGTTCTGTTAATTGGACAATCAGCATAAGGTCTTCATTTGATAATTTAACGCGGTGATGTTTTTCAAGACCTGCGCGCAAGTTTTTCATGATTGTGTATGTTTCCGGTACGTTAGGTTCTTTTAACGTAATTTTCTGGAAACGTCGATCAAGGGCTGTATCTGAGGCAATAAACATTCTGTATTCGTCAAGTGTCGTTGCTCCGATAAGCATAATATCCCCCTGTGTCAGGTAAGATTTAATCGTATCGGATAATCCTGCATAAGAGCTTCCGGGACAATCCGGCATGATTTGATGAATTTCATCCATGAACAGGATATAGCGATGTTCGTCAGGGTTATGATAGCGTTCAGCTAGTCCCTTCATAAAAGGAAGAAAACGTCCTTGAAATTCTGATTTTGATGCTGTTCCTGAGGACATGCGCGAAAGGTCGATCTCAATGATGCGCGCATCTTTGAGAAGTTCAGGAACATTATCGGAATTAATTTTTTGTGCTAAACCGACAACAACGGCAGATTTACCAACACCCGCTCCGGCAAGAAAACAGACGTTTTTACGGCCACGTTGTAGTAATATCAAGACGGCATCATCGATTTCTTTATCACGGCCTGTGATAGGGTCATAGCGACCTTCTTTATCCAATGCCGTATAATTGTTGCAGTATAGGCGGACAAGCTCGTTAAATTTTTCGTCAGGAACCAGATAATCCCACTGTTTTGTCATGATTGTCTCTTAAAAATTATTGTTTTAAATTAAAGTCATAAAGGGAAATATACACAAGACATAACCACTATTACAGCGGTTATACCAAGAGTAACGCTAAATCCTTAATGTGTCCTTAATAAATTTGGTGTTGATACCAATTGGCATCCATTATCTCCAAATGCAAAAACACGGTAAAAGGTAGTGTTTTCTTCCTTGTCCAGCGAACAGTATTCAATTTTCAAATTTTTCATTATTTTGTACCTTTGTCATGAATCAGCTTTACACAAGCGTAAGTATTCTTTAATAATATTCTATACAATTCATTGAGACTGGAGCTATTATTATGCGTTTTCAGACCTTTATCACAGCAGCGTTTGCTTGTGTTCTTTTGACAGGATGTGCGACCCTGACTGAAGATGCTCTGACCCCGATTGCTATCTCGTTTAGTGACGGAGAAAATGGTGAATGCAATTTAAAAAATAAGCGCGGTGTATGGACTACAGAAATTCCAACTACAGTTTATGTTCGAAAATCAGATGATGTTTTGCAATATGATTGCAAAACAGACGATGGAAGAGAGGTTGTTGGGATGATACCAAGTACAATGGGTGCAAAAATTGTTGCAAGTGCTGTATTTTTAGATTTTGGTATTGTTGATTCTATTACAGATAAACACCGCAAATATCCGGCTAATTTTGTTATTCCTATAAAGAAAAAGTAATTTAAAGTTAGACGTATTGAAAAAAACATTGCGCTGGTTACACATGTTCAAAGTTCTGGCTGGAGAATCCTTGAGCGTAAAGGGCTGCGGTTAAATCACCATAAAGAATACAGTTCACCATTTCTTTCTTAACTGGTTCTTTTGGGTGGTAGCCGATACCTAATCCGGCCATTTTGAGCATGGGCAGGTCATTTGCTCCATCACCAATAGTTAAGCACTGGTCCATATTAATCCCCAAATCCTGAGTATAGCGTTGGAGGAAATCGACTTTTGAATGTTTATCTAGGATGGGGCCTTCAACTGTACCGCTTAAAGCTTCCCCGTCTATACTCAATGTATTACCATGGTTATGATGAAACTTGCAACGCTCAGCAATGTTCTCGGTAAAGATCGTAAAACCGCCTGAGACTAGAATGCATGTTGCACTATTTTTGCGCATGGTAGAAACGAATGTTCGTGCACCGGAGCTTAGTTCTGTGGCATCTAATGTAGATTGAATAGCGTCGGTTTTTAGACCTTTGAGCAAGCTAACACGTTCGCGCACAGCTTCATGAAAATCGATTTCTCCGTTCATGGCGCTTGCTGTTATTTGTGATATTTTTTCTTTAATTCCAGCAAAATCAGCAAGTTCGTCAAGTGTTTCGGATGTGACAATTGTACTATCCATGTCGGCCAGTAGCAGTTTCTTTTGACGGTTTCCATTTTTTGTAATGAAAAAATCCACGCGGTCTTTTTTAAAGATATTTCGTAAGTGCTCAACTAAAGCATATTGTGCATTGGAAGAAATGCAAACTTCACCGGCTTTGCTTTGGTCCAACCAAATTATCCGGCTTGTGAAATTGAGGTTATAATGAGCGGCTATTTTTTCAACATCGTTAAAATGCTCTTCTGTTAAAGGGGGAGCGTTATCTGATGCAACTAATGTTAAAACATAACTCATGATATATTTACCGGCTTTCTAAGTTATGGTAGTTAAATACTATACAGTGCAATTCTATTAAGGGTGAAATAAAATGCAAGAGCCAACACTAAAACCGAATAATCCTAATTTTTCGTCTGGACCGTGCTCAAAACGTCCGGGGTGGAGCGTGGATGCTTTGAAAGATGCGATGCTGGGGCGCTCACACCGTGCGGCACCGCTTAAAGCAAGACTTAAAGATGTGATTGAAAAGCATCGCTCTTTATTGGGGATACCTTCTGACTATAAAATCGGGATTGTTCCCGGTTCAGATACTGGGGCATTTGAGATGGCTATGTGGTCTATGTTAGGCGCACGTGGTGTTGATGTATTTGCATGGGAAAGTTTTTCTACTGGCTGGATGAAAGACATTACAGATCACCTGAAACTTGATGATGTGCGCTGTTTCAAAGCGGAATACGGTGATATCCCCGATTTGTCAAAGGTTGATTCTGCGCGTGATACTGTTTTTGCATGGAACGGAACGACAAGTGGGGTACGTGTACCTAATGGAGATTGGATATCAGGAACCCGTGAAGGCTTGACGTTCTGTGATGCAACGTCAGC
>JAGLKS010000333.1 GCA_023140905.1 Alphaproteobacteria bacterium
TGGCCACAACATGAAATATGACTGGCAATTCTTTGCCAAAGAAGGCGTTCATATTACACCCTGTGATGACACAATGCTGATGTCTTATGTTTTGGACGGAGCAAGCCATAGTCATTCCATGGATAACCTCTCAACACTGTATCTAGGGCACACACCAATCAAATATGAGGAAGTCGCTGGCAAGGGAAAATCTCAAGTAACCTTTGATAAGGTTGCGATTAAAGAAGCTTTGGATTATGCCGCCGAGGATGCGGATATCACGCTTCGACTCTATCATGTCTTTAAACCCAGATTAGCGCGGGAAAAGATGGTACGGGTTTATGAAGATATCGAGCGCCCGCTAATCCCTGTTATTGCACAAATGGAACTTGATGGGGTAAAGGTCGATCCTAAAGCCTTGCATGAAATGAGCAAAGAATTTGGCAAAAAGCTTATTTTGTTAGAAGAAAAAATTTACGCTATGGTCGAACACCCTTTTAATATCGCCTCTCCCAAACAAGTCGGTGAAGTTTTGTTCAATGAGATGGGCTTACAAGGTGGTAAGAAAACCAAGACGGGTAGTTACTCTACCAGTGTAGATGTACTGGAAAAACTCAGCCTTGAAGGTCATGAAATTGTAGAAAAGATATTAGAGCATCGCGGACTGGCCAAGCTTAAATCCACTTATACGGACGCACTACAAGAACAGATTAATCCGGCGACAGGGCATGTTCATACTTCCTACCATATGACCGGAACCAGTACAGGACGTTTATCATCTTCTGATCCAAATTTGCAAAACATCCCTATTCGTACCGAAGAAGGCCGACGGATACGCGAGGCTTTTATTGCCAGAGAAGGACATGTTTTAATTTCAGTCGACTATTCTCAGATTGAGTTAAGACTGGTAGCAGAAATGGCCGGTGTTAAAGCTCTTCTTCAGGCTTTTAAAGACGGCGTAGATATTCACCGCCTCACTGCTTCACGTGTCTTTAGTATGCCTTTAGAAAGTGTTACCCCGGATATTCGCCGTCAAGCTAAAGCTGTAAATTTCGGAATTATATACGGTATATCCGGCTTTGGACTGGCCAAACAGCTTGGCTGTCCGGTTGGAGAAGCAACAACTTTCATTAATCGCTATCTAGATCAGTTTCACGAAATTCGGAACTATATGGAAGAAACCAAGCAATTGGCAAAAGATCAAGGCTATGTCGAAACACTATATGGCCGTAAATGTTTTATTCCCGGCATTCAGGATAAAAATCAAGCACGCGTGCGAGCGGCGGAGCGTCAAGCCATTAATGCCCCTGTGCAAGGAACAGCGGCTGATATCATAAAAATTGCAATGGCACATATGCCTGCAGCTCTTAAAAAAGCAAACTTATCAGCAAAAATGCTTCTTCAAGTGCATGATGAGCTGATTTTTGAAGTTCCGAGAGAAGAAATAGAAAAAACCATGCGCATCGCTTGTGAAACGCTGGAGAAATCATTCAAAATCAATGGTGTAGATATATCTGTTCCATTAATTGCAGAAGGTGGAGCCGGTGATAATTGGGCTGAAGCGCATTAGTCCTTTTCATAAAAAGTAATAATGTTGGTACTTTTATGCTTTTTTTATGTATTTTTGTTGACATGTCTCTCGGTGTTATGTATAACAATGAACATCACAGAGCGTTATGTTTCTTTCCCACACACACAGAACATACGCCATGATTTAAAAGAGCCGATCTGAAACACTTTCAAATAACGGCTCTTAATATACAGTTCCCCACACACGGAAAGTTGAGGCCGTTCTTTTTCAAGGACGGTCTCGCTGTGTGCGTTTAGCTTCCATTGATTTAATTTATATCTCGTTCTTACTCGCCATCAGAATAGAGCCTGTTTCTACCTCTTGAACAAAAACAGTGAACCCTTTTGCTTGTTTGAGTAATTTAACCTCAAATTCAAAACCTTTGGAATGACCATCCCAACTCCCCAAGAATTCAGCCTTAGAAACAACATTGTAGTAAACAATATCTCTAC
>JAGLKS010000334.1 GCA_023140905.1 Alphaproteobacteria bacterium
TCCGGAATAGTGTAGCCACATCAAACAATCTTTAATGCCAAATAGAGTGGTGCGTTTTTTGCCCTATTAAATCTCTTGAATAATGCCCTTAAAATCCCGCATGACAATGTGACAAATAGGGCTTGCTCTATTTGGCATGGGAATAGCCGTTTACATTAGCGTTTCAACACACAGCCAAAAATCAGATAGCCAAAACTTGATTTTAAAAGCCGTTCATTGCTTATCATTGGCTCAGTTCATACTCTGCGACTAGAATATCAGCGGGAATATGAAGCCCATGCGTCAGCTTTCTAATCATAGACAAACTCAGGCCGCGCTTTTTATTCATAACTTCGGAAACTTTACTGGATGAACCCAAGAATTTAATCATGTCTTGGGGGTGCATTTCCTGAGCCTCCATAATATGTTTTATCGCTTCTACTGGGTCAGGCACATCAATTTTATAATGTTCATCTTCATAAGAAGAAACCAGGGTAACCAGAATTTCCAACTCATCCCCTTTCGGCGTATTGGGCTTTGCATCAAAAAGCGTGCCTATACGCTCAAGAGTTGCTTCATAGTCTACTTCTGTTTTAATCGGTTTAATGTTCATAGCATCCGCCTCTATATTTTTTGTACGTCCGTTTTATCGTATGCTTTGACTGAGCCTGACCAATTTGTAAAATCGGGAATGCCCTACTTCTTCATATATCTAAGCTTCCTTGGATCAATTAAATCATCATCATCAATCTCAAAGCCAAGCTCTCTTAAGCCCCTCATAATAATTACATTCACAGGCTCTTCATCATTACCACTCTTCTGCCTAAGCATTGTCCAAACATATGCAGGCAAAGAAACAGCGCTACCCTTCCTTTCCTTCTTAGGATCACGAGGAGCAGCGACTGAAATATCAGGCAAAGATTTTGACACCTCTCCCATATCAAGTTTTTTTGCACTCTCCCATCTATCATCTGCAACATACTCTTCTGCATCATCTAAAACTTCAGCCATAATCAATTCCTTTCTAAAAATACAAAGCTACTTAGCTAAGTAGCAACATAACAGCAACCTAAGCTGCTTTAGTTTTCTTAACCGCGCCCTTCTCTTTAACAAAAATCATTTGGCGCACTTCATTTGAGAAAGCCTCAATCTCTGAAATAGCACCAGTATTGGCACCATAAGATATTGGTGTAGCCCCCATAAATCTGGCTTTAGCAAAAATTGTGCGGTCATAAAAAATAGTTGAGAACAATGGAAAATTGATTTTTTCAAGCTGCTTCGCGGTATGTTCTAGCACTGTAGTTCCTGATTTAGCCCTTGTGATTACAGTTTTACAAGGAATAGCCCTGCCCGTTAGCTCTTCTGCTTCTTTAACAATTTCTTTTGTATTAATTGCCTCAATAAAATCATCCTCATTCGGTTGAGCTGGAATAATTACTAGATCAGCAATTCCCGCAGATTTTAATAATGAAACACTCGCAACACCGGCAACATCAATTAAAAGAACATCTACTTGGTCACATAATCTTCTTGCAACGCTTATTATATTTCGCTCCTGAAGCTCTTCACGGAAAATAATATTTTCAAAATATCCTTTTTTAGCCCCCTTCTCATACCAACGTCTTAAACTCTTATTTGGATCGGTATTTAAAAGGCCAACAGTTAGCCCTGATAAAGCCCAACAATCTGCCAATACAATCGTTGTTGTTGTTTTTCCTGCGCCCCCTTTTCCTGTGGAGACTGTTACAATAGGAGTTCTGCTCATGATAGATCCTTTCGGTGAGATAATACTTGAATAGTTAGCTACTTGTCTAAGTTGCTATGTGTACAGATAGACACATGGATATTTAACAACCTTACCAAATGATTATATCAATAAATTGCTATCTAGCAAGACCCATATTTAACTATTTTGCTAGATAGACAAAATGACAAATAGCTTTATATATACTTAGCTACTTATATTTTAGGCATGCTGTACAGAATGGAATTCTCCTGTCGGTGCATCATGATGGAATATGGTATATGGTATATTCTAATTTTTTAACTTCGGGGTAGGGGAGTTAAACAAAATAATGTCCGTTCGTTACACTCAGCGTGGAAGGAACAAACTCCCACCATGCCCTGTAACCGTGGCTTTTAGGCCTTCTACCTGATGCTTGCAATCACTGCAATTATTCCAGACGGAATCAGATCCTCAAAAACGGAAATTTTTCCCCGAATTTCTTATGGTCTTGACGGTCAAGGCGGTGCTTCGCTCCCGTCCAATGACATAATTCATGTAAAAGAATGCTGTAATAATTTTGTGTCGCGCTGCTGCCCTTGGTTTCCTTGAATATTTCAGAGGAGATCCTCTTCATAATCCAGTTGCATCAACCAGTTCTTAATCGCCACGATTATCTGTACCAAAACCATGACGTCAACCAAATCTTTGGGCGTCATGATATGCAGCTCGTGCCCAGGATTTGTGCTCGTTTATAGTCTCTGCGGCTGCACTTCTCCAGTGTTGTCCAATATAAGCAGGAGTAGGGGGACTGTGCATGGTTCAAACCTCAAAAAGAAGACCACGCTACGGATAACTGAGCACTCATTTTTCTTTTGTTATTTTCGTCAAATAGAGCCCTAAAATGCATGCCGATCAATAATCAAATACGGACTAAGAGTTCGAAACAACCTCTGTCCTAGATTTATTCTCAATCAAGGCGTAGTTGGTTCTATAGCATAACTTTTACACGGCATAATCTTTTTCCTCACGTTTTAGCAGCCCAAAAATTGAACCATGGAGATTTAATTCGCCGATTTCAGCACGTTTTGCCATAGCACGCAGATATCCACCAGGATTACGCACACGATTTTCCTGCAAATCCTTCTTCTGATCAATAATAACAATACAAATCGCTGCACCAAGCCGACCTACGGCTGAACAAGCCTCAACCCAAGCCGATTTATGAATACCAAGATCCGGGAGGAGGGCATATGCCGTCTCAACAAAATCAATTTCTGTCATTGGCCCTGATTGTAACGGCATTTTTTCAAGAAATCGGCTAGAAGCAGCATTAAGAATTTGTTTTAAACTAATATTAGGATACTTAGTCCTTGAACAATCTTCATTTCGTTCTTTACCACAAGCATTGTTGTTACTTTGTTGCTCTATAGAATCCACTACGCTTTTTTGAAAGCCATTGTCTTTATGACTACTTGTATCTGATTTATCAGATATTTTATTAGTTGTAGAATGTATATGGACGTCTTTTTGGGCATCCATGGATGAATCTTTTTGAGATAATCCACATTCTTTATCTATAACAACTAAGCCTTCAATATAACTTTGAACATCATTATAAAGGCTTTCATGGTGCTTACATAATGCTCTAAGGCTCTCCAGACTCATATATGCGCGGATCGATACAGCAATTTCACTATACTCAGCCTGCATAGCGTGCAGTTCATAAGAATATTCAAGTTCCTCTTCTGCTAACAGCGCACGTATCCTTCCTCTATACCAAGAAATTTGGCGTTTGGTTTCCATCCATGCCGCGTCACGTAACTGCTTCTCTTGGTATTTCTGTTCTAATATTGAATAAAGATAGGAGAGGGGGGAGAGATCTACA
>JAGLKS010000335.1 GCA_023140905.1 Alphaproteobacteria bacterium
ATTCTTAAGTCAAATTACTATAACATCTGGCTTGGATCAAATACATAGATAAAACTTTTCCATGTTTCATATTTTTCCGGTGGCAAGTTAAGCGTCGAACATTTAGGATTGAGTAAAGCCCAACGTGCAGCATCGGCTGCAGATTTAAAATGCGAATCTGTGGCATAACGCATTTTATCCAAAACAATTACTTCGCGCACGGTTCGGTTTTGGTTAACCATTACGCGTAATTTGACAACCAGATTTTCTGCATAATGCCCTCCGGCATTCACGTTCCAGCATGGCTGAACACCTTGGTTCAAAGCAATAAGATCGCTTGTCGTCATCTGGCGTGAAGCATTTCCGTGTTGGGAGATTTTTCCGCTACTATCGGCATTATCATCGGGATTAATTTTTTCTTCCGAGTTTTCCAAATCTTCAGGTGTTAAATCTTTTAACAGATTTGTGATGTTACGTTCAGGTTCAGCCGGTTTTTCAGGTAAAGGTTTTTTCTTTGGTTTTTCAGGCTTGGGTTTGTTGCGTGGTTTGGGCGGCACTTTTATTGAAGTAGGATCTGGAACAGCCAGCTTCTCTTCTTTAGCAATATCGGGTGTCTTGTCTTTAACGTCAGGTTTTTTCGATGGAGCCAAGACGGGGGTGCGATCAGAATTATTATAGACCGGTTTCTTCGGCGGTGGAGGAACATCTTCTTCTGTCTTGTTTTCAGAATTGATAGCATCAGATTGATTAAGTAACTCAACATCCATAATGATTTCATCTGGATGAAGATAAGGATTATTTCTACTAGCCATTTGTGGCAAACCAAGAATAGCAACCAGAAAAACACCAACATGCAAAACAGCAGACAACATCGTTGGCCACCCTATTTCCGGTAAGGGCACCATGGTTTTATAAAATTGATGATAAGAAATTGCTGTCATATAAAAATATAAGTATCTATTTCTGTTTTGTAATAAGGGCAACTTTGTTGAAACCAGCAGCATTTAACTCCCCTAAAAGAGCCATCACCCTACCATAATCCAAAGCCTGATCTGCTCGCACATAAATACGTGGCTGATCTTCTGCATTATTGCTTTCCATTGTTGCTTTTAAAATTGTAACCAAAGCTCCGCGCTTAACTTGTGTTTCAGCTAAATAAATATTTCCGTCCTTATCCATAGTAAGCTCAATGGGTTTATTGTCCTCCATAGTAATGCTCTTGGCTTTACTATCAGGCAAATCTACAGGGACACCTGCTGTCATAAGCGGGGCAGAAACCATGAACACGACTAGCAAAACAAGCATAACGTCATTCATAGGAATAACATTCATATCAGCCATAGGACGAAACCTGCCGCCTGTTTTGCCCGATCTACTGCGGTCTTTCATGCCTCCTGAAAAGCTTGCCATTTTTCTAAACTCCTTCTTGCCTGTTTTTGCAGCTTTTTATATAGGCTATTTCTTTTTGCTGTTATTAGTATTCAAGTCACGGGAGTCAAGATGCCGTGACAGGATAGCTGAAAATTCTTCCGTAAAGGCATCCAGTCTATCTGCATATCGGTTCAGACCGCTAGATAAGACATTAAATGCAATAGAAGCTGGAATAGCTGCGACAAGGCCAATCGCTGTAGCAAAGAGTGCTTCGGCAATCCCCGGTGCTACCACAGCCAATGATGTATTATTCGTGCTGGCAATAGCAGAAAAGCTGTTCATAATTCCCCATA
>JAGLKS010000336.1 GCA_023140905.1 Alphaproteobacteria bacterium
TGGGATATGAACAGCGCAGTACATGTGATCCTGATATGATGAAGCTGATTGAGTCTCAGGCTTGGGCGGCTGCTCAGCGGGAGGTTACTCAGGATGCGAATATCTATCCTCGGCCTGATAGCGTTCTTTTCGTAAGCTGTTTTGGTTCATGGTTAGACCATCAAGCATGGTATGCTCGGCGTAATTTTCCAGAAAACCCTCGTGAGTCTAAGGGATTGTTAGGAGGCACTTATATTGATGATATTGTTGCGCGTGACAGTGACAAGTCTAGTGGATCTCCTTTGAAAACAGAAGGGTATGTGCAATTTGCGTTATTGGAAATATTGGTATTAGACCAACTGCAAGCTGTGGCAGGGATGCCTGGTGGTAAGTCATATTATATTCAAGATGGATTTCCGGCGTTGATGATTGGGGATAGGGCGAAGGAGCAGACGCTGGCTCCGGTTTATTCCGAAATATTATCTACATTAGGAAATAGTGTTAGTACTGGTTCGACGTATAATTGTTCTATGATGAATACATTATGGACGCGGACTAAATGTTATGATTTTGCAACTGAGTCTTCTTTATACAGTGCAAACCCGTCAAGTTATGATCATGACGGTTTTTATACATATAAAGATCATGAGACAGCTAGTGATTATCGTGTGGAGGCCAGTATATGCTCTGCGTCCAATGCTGAATGGGTGAATGCAAATGCTGCTTCTAATTCAGAAGCAGGACCTCTGGGGATTGGTGATGCTTATGCGTTGTTTCTGGATCTTGTCTCCGGGGATGTGGCTTGTGCGGATCCTATCCGGACTGGCTTTGTCGTTATCAGGAAAGATAAGCAATATTATGACGCTGTCTGTCCTAATCCGGGATGTCACTTTACTGCCCCAAGTTCATTGGCGGGGAAAGGGCGTTGTAGTAAGTGACAATGGGTAATCTATAAACAAGCGTTTATGGCTATTTTCCTTCATCTTATAATGCTCTATTCATAAAATCTGACATACGTTGTGCAAAGTTTCCTGGGTTGTCGATAGGTTCGCCTTGAATGATTTTAGCTTGATCTAGTAGCAGCATCGTTGCATCTTTTATGTCTTCATCTTTGGCATTAAGTTCGGCCATTCTCTTGATAAGGACATGATCTGAGTTGATCTCTAATACAGGCTTCGTGCCAGAGTCATATTTCTGGTGCAAGCGTAGAACGCGCTCCATATACATGTCTACGCCGCTATCAGGCGCTACGAGGCAAACAGGAGAATCTGTCAGACGTTTAGATTGGCGCACGTTGTGTACATTGTCTTTTAGCAATTCTTGCATTTTTGTAATGAGGGAAGAGATATTGCTATCAATGTTGTTTTCTTTTCCATCTTTTCCATCGTCAGTATTATCGGTATTTTCCTGATTATTGGTTTTTCCATCCAAAGCATCAAAATCAACATCTCCTTTAGTGATGGATTGGAAAGGAATGTCTTTATAATCCAGAATGCTTTGTAGCCAGAAATCGTCGATTGTATCGGTAAAGAAAAGAACCTCTATGTTGCGGGATTTGAAGCCTTCAAGCTGTGGGCTGTTTTTGATGTTTTCCAGAGATTCACCGCTTAAGTAATAAATTTTGTTTTGTGAATCTTTCATCCGTTCTACGTAATCGGCAAGAGATGTAAGGCTTTTCCCCTCATCGTTAGTAGAGTAGAAACGGCAAACTTTAAGAAGGGCTGGGCGGTGCTCTGTCGCATCATATAGGCCTTCTTTAAGTGCCGGGCCAAATTGTCCCCAGAAAGTAGCATAAGCGGCAGGGTCATTACGGGAGAGTTTATCCAAATCGCTTAAGATGTGGCGTGCTACTGCGCTGCGAATTTTTTCGATGGTAGGGTTGTGTTGTAGGGATTCGCGACTAATGTTTAGTGGTAGATCTTCACTGTCTATAATTCCGCGCATAAAGCGGAGCCATGGATACATAAGAGTTTCCAGATTATCTGTAATAAAGACACGGCGTACATAAAGTTTTACAAAATTGCGCCGGGATGGGTCGAATAGATCCCATGGACGTAGAGTTGGGGCAAAGAGCAATGCACTAAATTCTATAGTGCCTTCAGCTTTCCAGTGTGAAGTCATGATTTGTTCATCAAAGCCACCGGAGATGTTTTTATAGAAGGCTTCATATTCTTCTTTTGTGACGTCTTTATTAGAGCGCATCCATAAAGCCACTGTGCTGTTGATAGGTTTGGCGTCTTTATCTTGAGCAATAATAGATGGAGCGCCAAGAAAGATAGGAACGCTGATATGATCGGAATATTCTTTCACGGTCATTTCAATTTTTTGATCCAGAAGAAATTCTGAGGCATCATCTTTAATTGATAAAGTAATAGCTGTGCCACGTTTACCATCAAGGCGAGCCATTTCAAGTTTGCTGGCTTTGCGTATGGTAAAACCGTCATGGCCGTTTGATTCCCATAACCATGTTTCATTTGAGGCTGTGCCGGCTTTACGACTGACAACCTGAATTTTATCAGCAATCATGAAGCTTGCGTAAAATCCTACACCAAATTGGCCAATGAGTTTGAGCTTGTCTTTATCGCCGTTGATTTGCTCCATTTGTTCCATCAAGGCAGCTGTGCCGGATTTTGCAATTGTACCAAGGTTGTCGGCGAGTTCATCTTTGCTCATTCCAATGCCATTATCGACAACGGTAAGCGTGCGTGCTGTGGTGTCATTATAAGTGCATATACGAAAATCTGGGTTATCTTTTATTAGTTCGGGATTGGCAATAGAATCATAGCGCAATCGGTCACATGCGTCGGCGCTGTTTGAAATAAGCTCACGCAGGAACACATCATGATTTGTGTAGAGGGCGTGTGTCACGATTTTTAGAAGGCGTGAAACATCTGCACTGAAATCTTGCTGTTTCTCAGTTGGTTCTCTTACTTCTTTTTCTGTGCTCATTATTATCAGGCTCCTTAATTTTTTATCAGATGAAATATATGGCGTGACTGGTCATAAAAATCAAGGGGGTGGCAGAAATTAGAGTGTGTATAAA
>JAGLKS010000337.1 GCA_023140905.1 Alphaproteobacteria bacterium
GCCCCATCATTTTGTATGGTTGGGGGAGGTGTGAAATCTTGATGGTGGATGTTCTCTGGTGATGGTGATGCGGTTAGAGAGGCTGTTGTTCCAGTTGATGCCTTTTCGCCAGATGTTGGTGATGTTACGTTCGCTTCGGTATTTGTGTCTATATCCTTGAGCTTTTTAACTAAATCAGATGGATTTGGTAAATTCGCTGCATAGGCCAGACGGATGATAACCATTTCTGCCGCGCTTTGCGCATTAGGTGCGCTAGCAATTTCATCTAGCCCTTTAAGCAGGATTTGCCAAGCCTTATTTAAAGAGGGCATGGAAATCTTTTTTGCCATATTTCTTGCCCGGTCAAGCTGATCGCCGGATAGAACCTGGTTGACATCTTCTAATTCTGGTACGGCGCGTAACTTGGTTAAAAGATGAACAAGATCCAGCAAATCTTGTAAAATAACAATAGGTGCACCGCCATCTTTAAATATTTTGTCAAAAATGCCTAAAGCTTCGGGTATGTCACCTTCAAGGGCTTTTTCCAAAAGATCGAGATTCCGGGCACGGTCAGCTAATCCCAACATGTTCTGAACAAGGGTGGTTGTAAGTTCTTTATCTGATAGTGCCATAGCTTGATCGAGCAGGCTTAATCCGTCGCGGATAGAGCCATCAGCAGCGCGGGCTATCATGGATAATGCTTCTTCCTCAACTGTGAAGCCTTCAGAATCGCAAATCGATTTGAAATGAGGCATAAGCAAATCAACGCCGACACGTTGTAAATCAAAGCGCTGGCAACGGGAAAGAACGGTAATTGGGACTTTGCGTATTTCTGTTGTGGCAAAGATGAATTTTACATGCTCCGGTGGTTCTTCCAATGTTTTCAATAACGCATTAAAAGCGTTTTTCGAGAGCATATGCACTTCGTCAATAACATAGATTTTATAGCGGGCCTCAGTAGGTGCGTAACGTACGCCATCGAGAATCTCGCGAATATCATCAACACCTGTGCGACTGGCTGCATCCATCTCGATCACATCAGGGTGGCGGTCTTCGGATATAGCCTGACATAACGGGCAGTCAGAAGTATCCCCTGTAGTTGGGGAGCTTGTGCCGTCCGGGCCTTTGTAATTCAAGGCTTTAGCTATAATACGCGCCGTAGTGGTTTTCCCCACGCCTCGTATACCAGTCAGCATAAAAGCATGGGCAACACGCCCGGATTTAATCGCATTTTTTAATGTACGCACTAAAGCATCTTGTCCTACTAGCCCATCAAAGCTTTGTGGACGGTACTTGCGCGCTAATACGCGGTACTCTTTCATTTTTTCAATATTCTTATCTGTATCAGCCATAGCTTCATATTTAGAGCAATTCCCTTATTTCTGCAAGTATCCGGCATTAATAATGTAGAATTTACCCCAATCTTTAGTTTGGTGTTGGGGCGTGTGATCCATAATTACGGGCATCCGGAGGAATAGAAACTTCCGGGTGTTTTTTATGAAGATGTTCGAAAAAAGTGAGTGAGAATATTAGAAAGTGGAAAGCCGGATACGACCCGAAAAATTCGTTGGTGGCTGCTTTCTTTCGAATCTGACCAGGCTACAATCGATATTTCGCCCGCACCGACTTTCCAATATTAGTTTATAATGACCTAAATGACATATTTCAAGAATTTATTGAATCTCATTTACTATATAATGGTCCCGGATCAGTTTTAATATTGCTAGGATTGTTTGTTTGTATATATATGGTAGTGCCATTTAAAGTAAGGAAGCTCTGATGTCAGACTATGAAAACAACACGAAACCATCTTTAGAGAGTGAAAAACCAATTCCTGTTTCTAATTCAATGGCCGCATTTAGCAATAAGCTGAATGATTTGTCAGAGTCTCTGGACCTTTTATATATAATTAACAATGCTAGCGGGCGGCATAAATTTCGTGAAAAATGGCCGGATGTTGCCGAGTATATGTTTGATGAGCAGTTAACTGCATATGACGTTGATGGGTTTAACACCGAGCAGCGGGAACATCGTGCCAAGCTTGAAGAAGAGGCAGATATGCGCCGTATTGAGCTTAAGACTACGATAAGCGAGCTGGTCGAGAAAAGCGTGGAGTCAGGGTCTTTGCAATTTGATTATGTGGGCAGTGTTATTGATAAATATGGTGCTGTGATTGCTCAGTATCTTTATGAGAAAAATATAATCGAGCGCGTGCGTCCCGGCTCATTAGATGTAATAGAGACAAAAGAGGATGGGTCAAAAGATACGCGGCAATTAGATAATGATATGCCACAATCAAGTGTATCTCAGCAGGCACAAGCGCAAGCAAGTTCTCCAGCAGAGGCGAGCGCAGAAGAAGTGCAGGAAGAGGCAAAACTATCTGAGCTGGAAAAAGAAATATTGAGCAATCAAGTGCAGATATCTGATGCTGTGCATAAAGACGCTGCAAGCGCTGGTTCGATAGAAGATAAGGCACAGCAGCCACCAAATGTAATTCCTAAACAGGACACGCCATCTGAATTAAATGAAACACAGATAAGCGGGCATTCTTTGGAAGAGGATATCTTATTATCACAAAGTGTTGATCCAATGGATCATGTGCGGCCTATTGAGGTGTCCGATTCCCTTGGGCCTGATTCTTCTGTATCCGATTTTTCTGGGCAGGAAGGTGAGGCGGTCGATGGATCAATTCCAGAATTAGAGAAAGAGACTGAATTATCAGATGCCTCGTTAATTTCCGAAGAGCAAGCAGGACAGGAGTCTAAAGTATCTGCGCTTTCTTTGGATGAAGAGGCTTTGCGACAAGATTTATCACAAGCATTGCATGAGCAAAGTTCTGAAGAAAATCAGAAGACAGAATCACAAGGTGATGAAAACGATCAGAACAAGAATCAGGGCTTTTGAATCTCTTAAGTGAAACTCCATGGGGCAAGTCCCGTGGTATCACTACAACGCTATGAAACCCGGATTTTATTGCTAAATTTTCTCTTCTGAGGCTAAAGAAATATTACATAAAAGGTTTATATTACTTAACAAGCCGCATATTTCTTTTTGCGAGTATCCTTCTATATCACCAAAATTAACATAATGTTTTTTGTAGAGTGAA
>JAGLKS010000338.1 GCA_023140905.1 Alphaproteobacteria bacterium
CGGAATGCGCTGTACCGGATTTAACAACATGCATTGGAATATCTGGAAACATGTTTATGTATTTCCGCCCTCGCACATCCGTAACAAGACAGGCCTTAACTCCTTTTTCTATCAAGCTTGTTGCCAGAGCACTTGCCGGACTCATATGCCCACCAGTACCGCCGGCAGATATAAGGATAAGAGGTGTTTTATTCATGCCCCCCTCCTGAAGTGTTTTCTGAAGGCCGTGTGCGACGCATCGTTACAGATGAACGCGAAACAGAGCCCCTCTTGCGTTGACGCGTTAAAGCCAGCACCATGCCCATAGATAAAGCGACAGATAACAGAGAAGACCCGCCATAGCTTAGAAACGGCAAAGTCATTCCTTTTGTTGGTAATATGTTAAGGCTGGAACCTATATGGATGAGTGCCTGAAATCCAAACATCGCTAACAAACCTCCGGCAGCAAGCAAGCAAAATATATCCTGTGTTTCTTTAAGACGTTTAAATCCACGCAAAATGATAAACAGAAATAATCCAAGAACCAAAAGCGAGAAAATTATTCCCATTTCTTCAACCAGTACAGGGAAAATAAAATCTGAATGTGCATCAGGAATAAGGTTTTTTTCAACACCCTGCCCTGGACCTGTGCCAAGAACTCCGCCATTTTGTATAGCTTGAATACCATGTTTAACCTGATAATTATCACTGAGATCAGGGTGAATAAAATTATTGATCCTGACATGGACATGATCGAAAGCAAAATAAGCAATACACAGCCCTATTGCCCCTAAAGCAAACAATATAGCCAAATAGCGAAATCGCAACCCTGCCAGAAAAATTTGCACAGCAAACACTAAAGTCAGAACCACAGTCATACCCAGATCAGGCTGCGCTAATAATAGTGTAATGAGAAACAGATATAATATGGAAGTTACATGATAACTGTAAAATACAGGTCGAAAATTCTTTTTGCCAAGATACTGCGTTTGCTTTTGTTTTTGCGTTTCTTGAAGTGCTACATTTGCCCCTTTATGCGAAGCTATAAGCCATGCTGCAACAACAGCAAAAGAAGGCTTTACAAATTCACTGGGCTGAAGTGAGAAACCAAAAATCTCAATCCAGCGCTGTGCGCCTTTGGTTTCATGCCCAAAAAATAAAACGAGAAACATCATCCCCACAGAAAGCAGGAGAATAACGCTGGCTGTACGCCATATCATCCGCGGCGTAAACATTGATCCGCCCAATACTATCAAAAATGAAACCGGCAGAAAGGTTAGATGTTTTTGCAAAAAATGATACCCTCCAACCCCTATACGTTCAGCAACAGCTGGTGAAGCACTGGCAATCAAAGCCACCCCCAAGGCCATCAAAGCCAAAATTCCAGCAAGTAAAGCGCGGTCCACAGTCCACCACCAAGCCCCCAGAAAAGACTGGTCCATACGGGAAAATGCTTTGGGATGGAAAGTTTCGTTCATTGCCTCTCCTCTTTGATAGCATTAACCAATCGCGCAAAATGTTCCCCGCGTTTTTCAAATGATGCATATTGGTCAAAAGAGGCACAAGCTGGAGATAATAAAACAACGCCAGAGCCATCAAGTTTACCCAGCACAGTTTGCGCCATTGCATGCGCAGACCCTAATGCATTCTCCATGGTATAAGAACGGGAATATTCAATACCATATTGTTCGAACCATGTAGAAAAATCTTCGGTCGCCTCCCCAATCAGAAAAGCATGAGCAATACGATCAGCATAAATTTCCAGTCCGTCCAGCCCTGTTTCCTTTTTGCGCCCGCCAACAATCCAATAAATATTATTCAAGCATTTTAAGGCAACATCACTTGATGCAGCATTCGTAGCCTTACTGTCATTGATATAACTCACCCCATTAACTATGCGAACCAGATATTGACGGTGATCCAGTCCCGGAAAAGTTTCAATTCCATGCCATATATCTTCAGGATTTAGGCCAATTTCACGGCTTACCGTATAAGCGCAAATGATATTTTGGTGGTTATGCTCACCTTTTAAGTTTCGGAGTTTTGATAAATCACCCGCCTTATTTTTAGCATCTCCCAAAGCATCAATAAGAATATTCTCGCTCGTATAAACACCTTTATCCAATTCTTTGGTTATGGAAACCTCGATTAACACCCGTTGTCTAACATTGTTCAACATAGCTTGTGTATATTCATCATCACTACAAATTATCGCTGTACCGGAATTATCTTCCTCTTTTGGTTCACATAAACGCTCTTTAATTTGTGCGTATTGTTCCATTGTTCCATGACGATCAATATGATCCGGCGTCAAGTTCAACACTACAGAAATATCGGGCCTGAAATGCGGACATAAATCAATCTGATAAGAAGACATTTCCAGCACAACCCAATCGGGCTTTGCTTTGCCTTCAACATTGAGATCAAAAACCGGTGTACCTATATTACCGCCCAAGACATTTTTTACCCCGGCTTTGTCGAGAATATGACTAATGAGGCTGACTGTAGTCGATTTTCCATTTGTACCTGTCACACCAATACTTTTAAAATCAGGGTATATACGAAAGAAAAGTTCTATATCGGAGATAATATCTAACCCGGCTTGTTTGGCTTTTAGCACAACATCATGAGGCTGTGGATGAGTAAAAGGAACCCCCGGAGAAAGAATAAGAAAAGCAAATA
>JAGLKS010000339.1 GCA_023140905.1 Alphaproteobacteria bacterium
AACACTTTTTTCATATCCACTTCATAAAGAAGATGCGCCCCGCCACGTAGATCTAATCCAAGATTAATTGTCTTATGAGGCAACCAGCCCATATGATGCTCTTGCATAAAACCACGTGCTTCGCTGCTAACGACATTTGGTAAACTATAAGCAAAGCCGTATACACACACAGCAACGATAAGAAAAATTTTCCAGCGTGAAATTTGAACCATAACGCTATTCTACTCTTGTTGTTTTTTTGTTAATTTTATTTTTTCTTCTTATCAGAAGAATCGTTAGCCCCTTTATTTGGCTTAAGTTCAGTTCTCCCCTGAAGCATTGCACGTAAAACTGTAACCTTCATGTCATTACCCAAATCAACAACAACCTCTTTTTCGTCAATTTCTTTATCAATTTTGCCAACAAGTCCTCCTCCGGTAACAACACGGTCTCCTTTTTTAAGCCCCGAAAGCATATTACTATGTTCTTTAAAGCGCCGCTGCTGTGGCAAAATCAGCAATATATAAAACAACCCAACTAAAACAGCAACAAGCCCGAAATTCCACATCATTGCTTCACCCGCATTGGAGCCTCCGCAGCTATATCTGACAAAGCTTGTGTTGTTTCACTGGAGGCAAAAGCCTTTGCAATTAACATGTTATGTGCTCCTCAATTTTTATCAATCAGCCAGACTATAAAGATAATCGTATCAAAGGCAAGAGACTTGCCTCACCCATATGAAGGAATACACATAAAACCCTTATATAAAACACATTACATATAGCGCAACGGATTAAGTGCTGAAGTTCCACGGCGAAGCTCAAAATGCAATTGAGGTTTTGAAACAGAGCCGGTAGACCCTACTTTACCAATCACACTCCCACGTCTAAGAACCTGCCCTTTACGTACACCAATTGAGTCAAGATGTGCATAAGCACTCATCCATTGCTTATCATGGCGTACAAGGATTAGATTACCAGATCCTTTCAGCGCATTCCCTGCATAAACTACCACACCATTCTCTGCGGACTTTACAGGTGTTCCACGCGCAGCAGCAATATTGATCCCGTCATTATGAAGTCCGCTTTTCTTAGCCCCAAAACGAGAAATAACCTTCCCGCCAATAGGCTTCATAAACTTGCTGGAAGAGCGTTTAGGTGCCTTTTTCGTAACCTTGCTAACCTTAAGAGATTGAGAAGAACTACCTGGAGTTTTTCCTACAACATGCATAGGCTTTCCCTGAGGAACAGGAACACCATTTTGTGCAACGACTGACTGACTTGCCGGAGTTGAAAAAACAGGAGGGGCAGCCGGATTTTCTTTTACAGCTTTCACTTGAGCCACTTTAGTCACAGAAGCTACAGTTTTATTTTGTCGTATCACCGAAGGCAAACGCAATACTTGCCCGACCTGCAATACATAAGGCGAGCGAATGCCATTCAACCGAGCCACCTCAGAAGAATTTACACAAAACAATCGCGACACACCATAAAGCGTATCTCCTTGCCGTATTTTATATTCCTGTGGTGGAGGCAGCTTAATACGCTGCCCGACATAAAGCATAAAAGGCTGTTTAACGTGATTAAGCACAACAATATCACGCA
>JAGLKS010000034.1 GCA_023140905.1 Alphaproteobacteria bacterium
CATTCAACCGCTCTGCCATCTCTCCGACCCAAAGTATGCGTTGATGCATAAAACTAAGGACACTTTTTAGCGAGTATTAGGGGCGTCTGTCCAGAAGAAAATCAAAAAATACAAGGTTTATTTAGAAAATGAATATATGCCATCAATATAAAAGCGTAAAAAACAACCAGTTTTATAAGGTTTTGCACTATATTACAGCCATAATTCTTATAGTTGTTGTTACTAATATTGGTGGGGCTAAACAGGCTCAGGCACGCAGTCAAACATTTCATGACTGGCTAAAAGATCTTAAAGAAGAAGTTATAGCTGAAGATATATCTGAGAATACATTTGATCGCGCAATAAATGGCATGGATCAACCTATCGAACGTATCATTGAGCTTGACCGTAAACAGCCTGAAGGGACGATGAGTTTTTCTCAATACAAAGCACGTGTCATCAATGATGCGCGAATAAAACAGGGAAATCGTTTATTTAAGAAACACCATAAGCAACTGGTCGAGGTGGCAAATCGATATAATGTTCAACCACAATATATCGTTGCTCTCTGGGGAATCGAGACCAGCTATGGCAATAATACAGGTAGCTTTGGTGTTATTCCAGCATTGGCAACACTTGCTTATGATGGCCGCCGGAGCGAATTTTTCCGTTCCGAGCTTATAGATGCCCTAAAGATTTTACAGGAAGGCCATATTACTTACGATAATATGAAGGGATCTTGGGCTGGAGCAATGGGGCAAAATCAGTTTATGCCATCTAGTTTTCATAAATTCGCTGTTGATGGTGATCATGATGGAAAGCGTGATATTTGGACAAGCTTGCCTGATGTCTTTTCTTCAACGGCAAACTATCTGAATAATAGTGGTTGGAAAAACGATGAGCGTTGGGGGCGCCGGGTAAAACTCATGGATAATTTTGATGAAACTCAAATAGGACTAGATGTTTCTTATGAATTAGGGACCTGGTTAAAGATGGGAGTGCGCCTACCTGATGGTAAAGCTATTCCTGTTATTGAGGGAATGAAGGCCTCTCTGATTGCTCCTGATGGAATAAAAGGACCTGTTTATCTTGTCTACGATAATTATCGCGTAGTAATGAAGTGGAATAACTCAATATATTTTGCGACATGCATTGGCTTATTAGCCGATCAGATTATACAATAAGCGAATAATCGCAATACTTACTTATAGAAAATAATTTGGAGAATAGATGTCTTGTTTTATCAACTGTAGAAATATTTGCTTTTTGCATAGCTTCTTTCATTACATCTGTTTGATAATAGCCCTTATGGTTCCGATCATTTTATCCGGTTGCACACAAATAGAGCTTGCCTCACATTTCGGTAAAAAGATCACAAATTCATCAGCGCAAAGCGTTGGGATGTATAAGGTGGGATCTCCGTATACAATTGGCGGTATGCGATATTATCCGGCAATAGATTATAATTACGATAAAACCGGAATAGCATCATGGTATGGCCCCAATTTTCATGGAAAGAAAACAGCAAATGGTGAAATCTACGATCAAAATGGACTTACTGCAGCTCACAAAACTTTACCATTACCTAGTATTGTGCGTGTGACAAATTTGGAAAATGGACGCTCTTTGATAGTACGTGTAAATGATCGTGGGCCATATGCACATGGTCGTGTTATCGATATGTCCAAACGTTCAGCAGAGTTATTAGGTTTTAGAATAAAAGGAATATCAAAAGTACGTGTTCAGGTTCTTGAAGCAGAAAGCAGACAAATGGCAAAAATTGCTAAAAACGGACATGGCACAAATGGTATGGAAGTTCCAATGAACAGTACCACTTATAAATCTCCATTAATTAAAACAGCCAGTATGAAAACACAAAATGTCCAGCATCATGCAAGCTTAACAAATCTAACAACAGCAAAAATCTACCCGGTTATTTCTCCACCACGTATTTTTGTCCAAACCGGAGCATTCTCAACACGTGAAACAGCAATGAAATATGCAAGCGCACTTGATCAATATGGTCATTCTCAAATATCATCAGTTATAGTCAAGGGTGAAAAATATTACCGTGTACGTTTTCCTGCTAAAGATGTGGCTACGGCAGGCATACTCCGAGGCCGCTTGGTGCAAAATGGATATAAAAATGCTCTGATAATAGTAGATTAAGCGGCTTAGTCATGCTTGAATAGAACATCAGATTCGAAAGAGGTTTTATTGTGAAATATATGTATATTGCACTATATGCATTATGTTGTTTCTTTGTTGGCTTAATAGGGCCGCTTTGCAGCGTGCATGCTGCTGACACAAGCATAGAGACATCGGCTAAACAGGCGATTATTATCGATTATGACACAGGCACGATTCTTTATACCAAAAATGCTAATGAGCAAATGCCAACTTCATCTATGAGCAAAGTAATGACAATGTATGTCGTTTTCGATGCTTTGCAAAAAGGTGCCTTATCTCTTGATACAGATCTTCTCGTTAGCGAAAAAGCCTGGCGTAAAGGTGGATCAAAGATGTTTGTTCCAGTTGGAAAGAAAGTAAAAGTCGAAGACCTTATCCGTGGTGTTATCGTTCAATCGGGAAATGACGCGACTATCGTTCTGGCAGAAGGTTTGGCAGGAACTGAAGGTGCTTTTGCAGGGCTTATGAATAAGAAGGCCAAGGAATTGGGCATGTTAAATACGCATTTTGCAAATGCTAGTGGTTGGCCGGAACCCGACCATTATTCTACAGCCCATGATTTGGCTATTATGGCGATAGCGATAATAAAAAATTTCCCAGAATATTATCATTATTATTCAGAAAAAGAATTTACTTACAATAATATTTACCAAAATAATCGCAACCCACTTTTAAGGCTGAATATTGGAGCTGACGGCCTTAAAACCGGACATACGGAATTAGGTGGGTATGGGCTGATTAGTTCAGGCGTAGGTAAAGATTCTCGCCGTATTGTCATGGTTTTAAATGGCATGAAAGATAATAAGGAGCGCAAAGAAGAAAGTGTGCGTCTTATGCGTTGGGGGCTAAATACATTTAAGAATATTACGTTATTTGAGCAAAAAGTTATTCTTGGTCAAGCAGATGTTTGTTTGGGGCAAAAAGACAAAGTTGATCTTATCGCCGGAGCGCCGGTTAGTTATGTTGTATCAAAAGTACTTTCCGACGATGTGAAAGTGGAAATTTCATACAAAACACCTCTCAAAGCCCCCATAAAAAACGGAGAAAAAGTCGGCTTTGTTAGTGTTAATCTGCCTGATGGGAACAAGATAGAGGTACCTCTTATTACAGCTAAATCTGTCGAGGAAATGGGATTGTTTATGCGAACCATAGTCAAAGCACGGTTACTAACAACTGGCATGGGGAAATTTAAGTAATGATGCGTTGTTTGAACGGAGGTTTTTTTATATCATTCGAGGGTGGAGAAGGATCTGGAAAAACGACACAGATCAGTCAGTTGGCAGAGGCTCTTAAAGCTGAGGGTTATTCTATAGTCGTGACACGAGAGCCCGGTGGAACACCAGAAGGAGAATCGATACGTAGTGTCTTGGTTCAAAGAGATGGGGGTGACTGGCTTCCTATGGCAGAAGTGATGCTACTATATGCAGCACGTCTTATGCATATAGAAAAAGTAATTAAACCGGCTATGGAAGATGGATGTATCGTTATCAGTGACCGTTTCTCTGACTCAACACTAGCTTATCAAGGATATGGGCATGGTTTGCCTCTCGATAATATTCGAGCTATTGAAGCTCTAACGATTGGTGCATTTAAACCGAATCTGACATTTATGCTCGATATTGATCCGAAAACGGGTCTTATGCGCTCTCATAAACAATTGATAGTTGAAACTGGAAACAAACAAACTGAAGATCGTTTTGAGCGTCTGAATAAAAAATTTCATGATAGACTGCGTCAAGGGTATCTTAATATTGCTAAGTCAGATATGGAGCGTTGCCGGGTCATAAACGCAAAACAGGATATTGATGCATTGCATCGGCAAATTAAAAACTCCGTAGATACTGCGCTCAAAAAACAAAGTATTGTTGAAAATTTCAAGACTTCTCTTCAACAAGAAGTGCGTATAAGTGAAATTGACGGGAAGAGATAAACCGAATTAAAAAAACAGGAAAAGAGTATGGATTTATTCGGTAATTCTGATTCACAAAAAGATGTTATATACGATGATAATCTGTCTACGGAAGACGGGTACAGTGATTCATGGAATAACGGCGATATATCAGAAACTGAAGATGGGTTGTCTGATCCGCAAACCATGCCGTTTTGCCTGGGACATGAAGCACAAGAAGCACTCTTTATTGATCTTTTTAAGAAAGGCACAATGCCTCATGCCATAATTTTCTCAGGATTGGAAGGAATTGGTAAAACCACAATGGCTTTTCGTCTTGCCCGTTTTTTATTTAAACATGGAAAGTCTGTGGAGAATGAAAATCAAGGCGGCTTATTTGGTGACGATGTTGAGATTTTGACACAGGAAATTGTTTCATTAGATGTTGATCCATCAGATTATGTCTTTCATTTAATTGCTTCAGGGGGCCATCCTGATTTCCTTCATATTCATCGTGGTTTTTATAAATCAAAAGAAAAGCAGGATGCAACTTTGAAAGTTGAAGCAGTCCGTGAGATAGAGCCATTCTTACGTAGAACGGCTTCTGATGGTGGTTGGCGTGTGGTCGTGGTCGAAGATGCAGATACAATGAACCGTAGTGCTCAGAACGCAATTCTTAAAATTTTAGAAGAACCGCCCGCTAATGTCCTTATTATACTTATTGCGCATCGTCCGGGAATGTTAATTCCTACGATCCACTCTCGTGCACGTAATATTCAGTTTTTTCCATTATCAGCGCTTACTATAGAGACCCTATTGGCAAAAAAGGGGGAGTTTAAAGTTTCTCCATCTGATGTTGAATTGATTACAGTTTTATGTGAGGGAAGTGTAGGGCAAGCACTTAAATTCATTGAAAATGACGGGCTAGCTATGCTGAAAAAGATTTTAGAACATATGGAATATGCCGGAAAAGAACAACTCCATAAGATCCATGAATTTTCTGCCTCTTTCACGACGCATGCTCAAGAAGCACAATACCGTATGATGACCTATATGTTTTTATGGATTCTACGTAAGGTATTATTTGTAAAAGCACGTGGAAATATTGAAGTTCCTGCCTATATTCTCAATAATGCCACAGCAAATTTATCAGCTAATAATTCTTTGGAAAAACTGATTTTTTTAAATGACGAAGTCAAAAACATCTTTAGGCGTGTTGATTTTTCCAATCTAGACCGTCGCGACGCTGTACGAGCCGCTTTTCTTATGATAGGTCAGTAAGACACGTAATCTAGGATAATAATGATTGCAGCCAGCTTTTTGCTGATACTGAATGAATAGGAGTAAGAAGATTGAGCATAGATAAAACACCATTTTTCATCACAACAGCAATTTCATATGTTAACGGAGTTCCTCACCTTGGACACGCTTATGAAACGATAATGACAGATGTGATGGCGCGTTTTAAACGTTTAGATGGTTATGACGTCAAATTTCTTACCGGAACAGATGAGCATGGCGAAAAAGTTGCGCAAACGGCCGCTGAGAATAACATGCTGCCCAAAGAATTCGCAGATTTAAATGCGGGCCATTTTCAGGATATGATAAAGAAATTAGGTATTTCCAATGATGATTTTATTCGTACGACCCAACCGCGGCATTATACGTCTTCAAAGGCCCTCTGGAAGAAGCTAAAAGATAATGGAGACATATATCTTGGAAAATATGAAGGCTGGTATTCTGTGCGCGAAGAAGCTTATTTCACAGAGGATGAACTAACAACAGCAGATGACGGACAAAAATACACGCCATTAGGAACAGAAGTTGAATGGTTTGAAGAAGCCAGTTATTTTTTCCGTTTATCAGCTTACACAGATCGTTTAATTGAGTATTACTCAGCCAACCCTGAAGCTATACAACCTGTTAGCCGTATGAATGAAATTATGAGCTTTCTAAAACAAGAAGGCGGTTTAAAAGATTTATCTGTTTCTCGGCATAAAAGCCGTCTGGAGTGGGGGATTCCCGTTCCTGAGGATAAAGATCATGTAATGTACGTATGGCTAGATGCTCTCGCTAATTATATCACAGCTATAGGCTATCCAGACGAAGAAACAGAAGAATTTGAGAAATACTGGCCTGCAAATTATCATGTGATTGGTAAAGATATTATCCGTTTTCATGCTATTTACTGGCCTGCATTTTTAATGTCTGCAAATTTGCCATTGCCTCAGACTATTTTTGCGCATGGATTTATTAATGTTGCAGGCGAAAAGATGTCAAAATCAATAGGGAATGTGCTTTCACCAGATGATTTGATTTCGACTTATGGCCTAGATCAAATACGTTACTTTTTGATGCGCGAAATTCCGCATGGTAACGATGGAAATTTTGTGCATGAACGTGTTGTTAGACGCATTAATTCTGATTTATCTAACGGTCTTGGAAACCTTGCTCAGCGCACATTCTCAATGATTTACAAAAATTGTGATGCAAAAATACCGCAGCATGGAGAGTTTAAGGAAGAGGATGAAATTTTATTGAGTAAGGCTTATTCTCTGGTCGAAGAAACAAGACCGTATTTTGATGGATTTAAAATAAACCGTGCTTTGGAACATATTTGGAGTGTTGTTTCTGCATGTGACAGCTATATTGATGCACAAGCACCATGGGCTCTTAAGAAGACAGATAAACAGCGCATGGAAACGGTTCTTTATATATTGGCAGAAGTTGTGCGTTGTTTAGGCATTATTGTGCAGCCTGTTGTGCCACACAGTGCCCCGAAAATTCTGGATCAGATTTCTGTACCTGAAGATAAGCGTATGTTTGCGCATATCTCAGAAGATTTCTCATTAAAGTCAGGAACAGAAATTCAGAAACCGGAAGGCGTTTTCCCACGTCTGGAAGAATGAAAAATAAACCGCGGCATATAGAGTTTATGTAATTAAAATTATGTGGATCGACTCACATTGCCATCTAAACCATTCTGGAATAAAGCCTAAGGGCTCCCCCGAAGCTATTGTAAAAGCAGCAAAAAAAGGGGGAGTAGATGGTATGGTAACTGTGTGTTGCTGTATATCAAAAGAGTTACAGGAGTTGCAGGAGATTACGGCTCATAACGATAATGTATGGTGCACAATAGGAACACATCCGCATGATTCTGGATTGGAAAAAGAGAAGGCTTATAGTGCTGAAGATATTGCAACTTTAGTAAAGTCTAATAATAAAATTATTGGAATTGGTGAGACAGGCCTTGATTATTACTACGATAACTCTCCACGCGAAGAGCAAAGAGCATCATTTGTTAAGCATGTCCAAGCGTGTATAGAAGCTGGTGTGCCAATGATTGTTCATACACGCGATGCTGAAAAAGACACAGCATGCATTATGAAAAACGAGGGGCAGGGGAGTGGCTTAACTGGAGTAATGCATTGTTTTAGTTCTGAGCAATGGCTGGCAGAGGAGGCGCTTGATATGGGATTTTATATTTCATTTTCGGGTATTGTAACATTTAATAAATCAGAGGCGCTGCGCGAAACAGCCAAGCTAGTGCCATTGGACCGCGTTCTTATTGAAACTGACGCTCCTTTTTTAGCGCCGGTGCCTTTTCGTGGAAAAGTAAATGAACCTGCTTATGTCGCTCATACAGGCACTTTCTTGGCGGATATTTATGGGTTGAGTGCAGAAGAATTTGCAAAGATAACAACTGAGAATTTTTATAGGTTATTTACCAAGGCAAAATATGTAGAGACAGGATCTTAAATGAGTTTAAAAGCTACAATATTAGGATGTGGAAATTCTACAGGTGTGCCGGCGATTGGAAATTACTGGGGCAAGTGTGATCCAAATGAACCAAAGAATAGACGCTTTCGTTGTTCTTTGGCTGTAGAATCGGAAGAAACAACAATCATTGTTGATACAGGAGCAGATTTGCGCCATCAAACCACCCTATTTGACATAATAAAAATAGACGGGGTTTTTTATACGCACCATCATAGCGATCATACTCACGGTATCGATGATCTACGTTCTTTATTTTTTAGAAATGACCGAACATCAATTCCATGTTACGGCGGTGCTAAGACGATGCATGATATTATGCAGCGTTTTGATTTCATGTTTAAAGGCGGCAATAATGCTCATTTCTATCCTATAATTTTAACAGCTCATCCATTTGATAATAACCAGTATGGGAACCTTCAGTGCTTTAAAGACATTTCATATATTCCGTTTGAAATGGATCATGGAACATGCACGACAGTTGGTTATCGTTTCAAAGATCTGTCATATTGTGTTGATATGAAAAGCATGGATGATAAGGTAATAGAATGCGTTAAAGGATCAAGGATATGGATTGTAGACGGTGCTGGTTACCATGATTCAGATCATACAGTTCACGCGGATCTTGAGACTTTATACAGATATAATGATATTATAGGTGCACAGGAAGTTTATGTAATGAGCCTATCACCATTCAGAGATTATCAAACGCTCAAAAAAGAACTGCCAGAAGGTTTTTATCCAGCTTATGATGGGTTAACGTTTACACTTTGAAATATCAAGCCCCCTCTTTTGGATAAAATACAGTATTTTCCATAATATTCATTATCACACATTTATATCGGATATTGTGGGATCTAAAATGAAGTGCGACTTTCGTTGTAAGCGTCCGGTGAAGTCCGCCTAGTATGCTTGGAAGTTTTGTGGCAAGAGCTGATCGATTTTGTTAATCGGGGTGATATCGGCGATACGGCTCGGTATGTCAGTCAGGTGCCCACTCAGAAGGAAATACAGACGGTTTCTTCTCTTTGCTCTTCCAATATAGCCAGAGCTTGGTGGCTTAAAGGCACAACCTCAACACGGCGCAAACAATCGTTTAGTAATTTCTGCGGGGGTAATATCGGCAATCGGCCTTACCAAGATAGCGGTATTTCATTTGCCAGAGTTTCCCCCCGGTTATTCTTACCAGTAAATACAGGACGTCTCCATCGGAAAGCTTGTATTGCTTATCCTTTGGTTTGGCTGTTTTGCAGGTTTTATCGCTTAATTTCATTTACATTACCCCCAGCTATATGCCGTTACCCCCACATATTACCTCCAGCATTTGGTTGATTTGGGGGCAATGCAATGTAACTCAATAAACGAGTATGGAATTAAACATACTTGCGACGACGCAAGGAGAAAAAAGCTTTATGGAAATTTAGAGAGTTTTGTAAAGAGTCTATTGGTGGGTGGTGAGGGGTTCGAACCCCCGACCTCCTCGGTGTAAACGAGATGCTCTCCCAGCTGAGCTAACCACCCAAATTGAACGGACCCGCATATATCTAATGATTTTGGCGATAAAATGCAAGGAGTTTTTGTATAATGGTTGCAAAAGAATAATGTCTTAAAAAGGACACCGGCCACACAAAATTAGCATGGCCGATGTAATAAACTGTTCTATCTTAATGATAGCTATAAAAACAAAGCAAATTACTTGTTAACAGCTTCTTTAAGGTCTTTACCAGCTTTAAACTTAGGTTGTTTTGATGCCGGGATTTGGAGTGGTTCTCCAGTACGTGGGTTGCGGCCAGTTGTCGCTGCACGATTTGATACGGAGAATGTACCAAAACCAACAAGACGTACATCTTCGCCGGTTTTCAAGCTACCTTTGATAGCTTCGATAACGGCATCAACAGCTGAAGCTGCCTTTTGTTTAGAGATGTCTGCTGATTCAGCAACTTTTGATACTAGGTCATTTTTGTTCACAAGAACCCCCTATGTGTTTAAGTAAAAAAACCAAACTATTTTCAAAACCATTTCTAAAAATAGATACCAATCAAACAACAGAAAACCACAATATAAATGTCAGTGCTGTTTTTCCATCGCTTCAGGTGATTCCTTTTTAATCTTTTTTTTAAAAAGACTCAATGCCGAATCACGCTTTCACCCTTGTTTTCTGTGGTTTTCGAGGAAATTTGGTCTAATTCTTCATTTTTTATAGACTCTAGAGATACCGGCATATCCAAAAGAGCACGCGAAAGGACCTCATCAATAGCTTTAACAGGCACAATTTCCAGTGTCTTTAACACATTTTTTGGAATCTCTTCCAAATCTTTTTCGTTATCAGCGGGAATCAAAACAGTTTTTATACCACCACGAAGAGCTGCTAAAAGTTTTTCTTTTAAGCCTCCTATCGCGGTCACATTTCCACGTAAATTAATTTCTCCTGTCATGGCAATATCCCGGCGAATAGGTATTCCTGTTAATGCAGAAATAATTGCTGTGACCATTGCAGCTCCCGCAGAAGGTCCATCTTTTGGTATAGCTCCCTCTGGTACATGAACGTGAACCTGCTTTTCTTTTAAGATTTTATAATCCAGTCCATATTGAGCTGCTCGTGATTTAGTTAGCATTTCTGCAACAATTACTGATTCCTTCATAACCTCTTTCAGATTGCCTGTTGTAGAAACCTTACAATCTTTGCCCGCCATTGTTACAGCTTCGATAGATAGAAGATCTCCTCCACTTTCAGTATAAGCCAGACCGTTTACAACACCTACACGGTCCTGTTGTTCAATCTCACCATAGCGATATTTTTTAACGCCTGCATATTTTTCCAGACTTCTAGGCGTTACAGAAATTTTTTCTTTACCTTTCATCAAAATATCTTTGACTGCTTTACGGCAAAGATTTGCTAATTCGCGCTCTAAATTCCGCACACCTGCTTCACGCGTATAATAACGGATAAGCTCCAGAATAGCCGCATCACTAATGCTAAACTCTTTTTGCTTCAAACCGGCGGCCTTAATTTGCTTTTTAAGAAGATGACGTTTTGCAATTTTAAGTTTCTCATCCTCTGTATAACCGGAGATACGAATAATCTCCATACGATCAAGTAATGGTCTTGGCATATTAGCCACGTTGTTTGCCGTACACACAAACATGACATCCGAGAGATCATAATCCAGTTCCAGATAATGATCCTGAAAACGTTCATTTTGTTCAGGGTCTAAAACTTCCAGCAAGGCCGAGCTTGGATCACCGCGCCAATCAGAGCCAAGCTTATCAACCTCATCAAACAAAAAGAGTGGATTTACTGTTCCGGCTTTTTTCATGCCTTGTATGACTTTACCCGGCATTGCTCCTATATAAGTGCGGCGGTGGCCTCGAATTTCGCTTTCATCACGCACCCCTCCTAAGGACATGCGTACAAAATCACGATTCGTAGCATTGGCGATTGATTGTCCCAAAGATGTTTTCCCAACACCTGGTGGCCCTGCCAAACATAAAATAGGTCCTTTAACTTTGCGCATGCGCTGTTGCACAGCTAAATATTCGAGAATGCGCTCTTTAACTTTCTCAAGCCCATAATGATCTTTGTCCAAAACAGCTTTGGCTTGTTTGATATCTTTTTTCACACGAGAGCGTTTGGACCATGGTACATTTAAGAGCCAGTCCAGATAATTTCGAATAACTGTTGCTTCTGCTGACATCGGACTCATCTGACGCAATTTTTTCATTTCAGATTTAGCGCGGTTTTTTGCCTCTTTAGGCATTTTGGCTTTCTCGATTTTTTCTTCGAGTTCACCCATTTCATCCAAACCACTTTCGCCTTCACCAAGTTCTTTCTGGATGGCTTTCATTTGCTCATTCAGATAATATTCACGCTGAGTTTTTTCCATCTGGCGTTTCACGCGACTACGCACACGTTTCTCTACTTGGAGAACACCGATTTCCCCTTTCATAAGGCTATATATTTGCTCCAAACGCTGTGCTGCATTTGCCATATCCAATAGCTCTTGTTTTTGTTCAATTTTTAAAGACAAGTGCGAAGCGATTGTATCCGACATCTTAGATGGATCGCTTATTTGGTTAACAGATACAATTACTTCTGGAGGAATCCTTTTATCTAATTTTACATATTGTTCAAATTGAGACGTGACAGTACGCGACAAAGCGTCAATCTCGTCATTATAAACAGATGTATCTTCTATCAGCGAAACTTGTGCTTCAAAAAAACCGTCATGTTCGGCCATTTCAGAAATACAAACGCGCTCACCACCTTCGACTAGAACCTTGACTGTTCCATCGGGCAACTTCAAAAGCTGTAAAATTGTTCCTATCGTACCAACATCGTATAAGTTTTCTGGTGCAGGCTCGTCTTCAGAAGGGTTTTTTTGCGTTACTAACACAACTTGCTTGTCTGTGTGCATGACATGTTCAAGCGCTTTTACCGATTTCTCACGACCGACAAAAAGTGGCACAATCATGTGGGGGAAAACTACAATATCGCGTAGCGGTAATACAGCATAAGACATAATTTTAGCCTCTAACATGCAAAAAATCCTTTTTATAAAATCTAATTTTTATTTATTATGCTATGAAATTTCTACTCTATCAAAACCTTTTTAACAGTTTTTTGCTCCCCAAAAGCATAACTTTCATAAAGTTTTTTATTACAAGGACCCTTCATCTATTTCTTCTTATTGTCCTTGCTTTCTTTTGTTTCAGGCTTGGACTCGACAACATGGTCAATAAGCCCCCAGTCTTTAGCTTCCTCAGCGCTCATGAAATTATCACGATCCATGGCTTCTTCAACTATTTTTAGCTTTTGGCCTGTGTGCTTAACATATGTTTCATTAAGCATTTTTCGAAGACGGAGAATTTCTTTTGCTTGAATTTCGATATCGCTGGCTTGTCCACGTGCACCGCCAGAAGGTTGGTGGATCATGATACGCGAATTTGGCAAGGAATAGCGCAAGCCATGTTCTCCAGCCATAAGCAAGAATGACCCCATAGATGCAGCCTGTCCGATACATACAGTTGAAACTTTCGGACGAATATACTGCATTGTGTCATACATGGCTAAGCCTGCTGTAACCACTCCACCGGGGGAGTTAATGTAAAAAGAAATCTCTTTATTAGGGTTTTCCGATTCCAGAAAAAGAAGCTGCGCGCAAATAAGGGAGGAGACATAGTCGTTTACTTCTCCTGTAAGG
Organism: Alphaproteobacteria bacterium; assembly: GCA_023140905.1. Taxonomy (GTDB): domain Bacteria; phylum Pseudomonadota; class Alphaproteobacteria; order Micavibrionales; family Micavibrionaceae; genus UBA1672. Next base: position 13,036 of record JAGLKS010000034.1, read on the forward strand.
AAGATAATACGCTCTTTCAACAAGCGTGAATAAATGTCAAAGGCACGCTCTCCCCTATTGGTTTGTTCAATAACGGTAGGGACAAGAGTGTTCATATAAGTATCAAGAGGATCACGTTCAGACATATTCTTCCACTGTTTCTTTATGTTATAGGTAATTCGTACGGTTTGTACTCCAGCTAAGCTTTAAGGTCTATCTGTTCAATTCACATAGTTTCAAGCTAAAATAAACCGTACCACACAGTATTGTTCATTCAAGTCGTTTATATAAATATTTTGCAATCTATTAAGACGCTTTTTTTGTAGATGCTTTTTTAGCCGGTCCTTTTTTCTTGACTGTAGCCTTTTTTGTTTTTGGCTTTTGGCTTTTTGATTCTTTTTCTTTTGTCTCAGATTTCTTTTTAGTACTTTTAGATTTCGGCTCTTTCTTTTTAGGAAAATCTTCGTCTTCGGCAGTTAATTCTTCAACACTGACTTCTTTTTCAGTTACTTCTGCTAATTCAAGAATAAAATCAATGACCTTATCTTCATAAATCGGAGCACGCAGAGATTCCAGTGTTTCACGATTCTTTGCAAAATAATCAAAAACTTGTTTTTCCTGACCAGGATATTTTTTAGCTTCTGAAATAACAGCTTGCTGCAATTCAGCATCAGCAACTTGAATGTTATTTTCGTTTCCAATTTCAGAAAGAAGAAGTCCTAAACGCACACGACGTTCTGCAATTACTTCAAATTCTTCTTTTTCTTCATCTGTAGGCTCATCCGTGATGCCGTGTTGCATGTTATCAACTTTTATTTGATGCAAGATGTTTTTAAGCTCCATCTCTTTCATTCCCTGTGGAATTTCAAAGTTATGAGCATCATCAAGCTGATCCAGCAATTCTTTTTTTAGTTTCAAGCGGCTATGAGAGCCGTATTCATTATTAGTTTGTTCTTCAACTGCTTTGCGCAAAGCTGCGATATCTTCCATTCCCAAAGATTTAGCAAACTCATCATCGATTACCGCTTCAGCTGATTCACGAATTTCATGAATTGTCACGTCAAAAATAGCATCTCGGCCAGCAAGCTCAGCAGCATTATATTCTTCTGGAAACGCTACTTTAACCTCAATGTTATCGCTAGCTTTTTTGCCAACCAATTGGCTCTCAAAACCAGGAATAAAGCTATTGCTGCCCAATTCAAGAGTATGTCCTTCTGCGGCCATTCCCTGATGTTCAACACCATCATCTGCTGTACGGCCTTTGAAGTCGATAACAACAGTATCCCCTTCTTTTGTAGCGCGCTCACCGTCGATTGGTTGTGTTGTTTTACGCATGGATGCAATACGCTCTAATGCATCATCAATTGCTTTATCATCTGCTTTTGCTACTAATTTTGTCAGTTTAAAGCCTTTATAATCTTCAATCTTAATTTCCGGTAGAGTTTCTATAGCCATCGTGTAGATAAGATCTTCGTCTTCATCGAAGGTTTTTGACTTAATTTCGATTTTTGGTTGAAGAGCCGGTTTAATGTTTTGATCTTTCACAGCCTGAACAGATGTTTCATTCACAGTAGCTTCCAGAACTTCTCCCATCACTGCCTTACCATAGCGTTTCTTCATCAAAGATATAGGTACTTTGCCGGGACGAAACCCTGGAATTTTAATTGTTTTTCCAACTTCCTGTAGACGTGTCTTCACGCGCTTGGCAATATCTCCAGCGTCTACTGTAATTTCTAGTTCATGGTTTAGGCCGTCTTGTTTAAGTTGTTTTACTTGCATTGCTTTGTTCTTCTTTGTGTGTAGTATTTTTTGTTTCTGTTTTATCTATGTCTCTTATCACGTTTTTTCAATCATACAGTGACGAAAATGAGAAAAAAGTAAAAAAAAGCCGTTATATTCGGCTTCTAAGCTTTTAAATGGTGGCACGCTTGGATAGAGCAAGCTCGAACCAGCTTTTCGAGACACTAGCGGATTGGGAGACTGTATTGCAAGGACTTTTTAACATAGAACCTAAAAACGTTCTTTTGGAACTTCCCCCTAATTTTTCTCTGGGATAAGGCCATAATTTTATATTTCTGATTTTTACCATGCTGGGTCTTTTTGATCTGGCTTTTTTCTTATGTGCGGCCGCCCGAATTCATGGGTTGACTGCGTTAACCATAATTTTAGAAGGTGATCAACGCGGCGGTGCACGAAAAATGGTATACCACTTACTGAACATGGAAGAAAACGAGCATGTCGAAGTGCATGAAATCTTCGGCTTTCTATCTGAAAATGTTCTTGATGCTTTGCAGGAAGTCGATGCCATTAGTCGTGGCACAAAATGCAAACAATTCATGCTTTCCGTGTCCCTTAGTTCGCCAAAAGGCGAGATTGCACCCGTGGAATATTTTGAAACTACCATTACCCGTATTGAAGAATCTTTGAATCTGGAAGGTCAGTCGCGGGTGGGTGGTGTTCCATGAAAAGGAAGGCAGGTAGACGCCATGTTTGTTTTAGCTTGTCCGATACATCCGGTGTAACGTCCAAATCACCAATTTGTGCTGCCAGAGACAAAGCAAGCATAGACCTTGCTAATTCTAATTTTCCGAATATACTCAGCAAGCGAGCAATTTCTTGCGTGTCAATCTTAGGTTGACGTTGTTTTTTAAGTTAACGAATCTCCCGCTTTGCCACATTATCGCCAAACAGCTTTTGTCTGATATATGCACTGATTGCCAGTGTTCCTGCCGCCCGTTGCAGTTGTTCCTTTTCTCCTGTTGTCACACGAATGGAAATCGGTACAGGCCGCTTCCGGTTTTTCTTACATTTTGGTTTTATATCGCTGATTGTAAAAATATTTTTTAAAAGAATTTCTGGAGAACTGTTCATAATTCCAG
>JAGLKS010000340.1 GCA_023140905.1 Alphaproteobacteria bacterium
AGATATTTCTGTGCTTGTTGTTGAATGTGATAATGAGCATATCCCACACATCAACCAAAAGGCTTACGGATACTCCCTTCCGGCACGGTTACACAATGGATGAAAAGAAAAACCATCATGCTGCAAGATAACATTAACGGCATTGAAGCTATATATGGAGGAGGTGCAACACTTATCCGTTCCCAGATTTTACTACGTGTCGATATCTCCGAGGACACGCCACCAGCTATTCTCGCCTTTGGTAGCCGCAATCCCGATATGTTTGCAGATGGTCAAGCCACAGACCAAATAGCATTCCTAGCCCGCGTGGTTGAACGTGCCTTTCGCATGTGGCTACGCATGCCTGAGGACTGACAATTTAAGGGGAGGCTTTGCCCCATGTTAAAACAAGAAAAATTAGCTTTATGCGCCGAAGACTTAAGAGAAAAACTGGAATGCTGGCAGGATTACCTGCAAAATGAAAAGCAAGTATCTCCACATACTTTGCGTGCTTATACAACTGATGTCAGCCACTTTATCGCTTTCTTGTTTGATCACCTTGGCAAATCACCGGGACTAAACGATCTCTCAGCTGTTTCTATCCGCGATTTTCGTAGCTGGCTGTCACGCAAAGCCATAGAAAAAACATCCAATGCCAGCCGCGCCCGCTCGCTATCAGGAATCAAAAACCTGCTGAGTTGGCTCGACAAGCAAGGCATAATGCACAATGCCGCGATTAACACAGTACGCAGCCCCAAGCTTCCACACAAACTCCCTCGCCCGCTACATGAAAACCAAGCCTTTGAAGTTATCACTAACGGCGATATGCTCGAAGCTAAGAACTGGATCGGCAAACGTAATAACGCGCTCTTTACCTTGCTTTACGGCTGCGGCCTACGGATTAGTGAGGCCCTTTCTCTAAATCTGGAAAACATGCCCAGAGATGGCTTTTTGCGCGTTATCGGAAAAGGGAATAAAGAACGTCAAGTTCCTGTTATCAGCATCGTAGAAACAACATTAGATTATTATTTAGAGGCTTGCCCTTACCCTACAGACGACCTTAACCGCCCAATATTCCTTGGCTCGCACGGGAAACGGCTTAATCAAGGTGTAGCTCAACGCGCCATGCGCAGAATTCGCTCTTCATTAGGACTACCGGGAAATGCTACGCCCCACGCTTTGCGTCACAGCTTTGCTACACATCTTTTGCAAAATGGAGCTAACTTGCGGGAAATTCAAGAATTGCTAGGCCACACCTCTTTAAGCACGACCCAACGCTATACAGAAGTTAATGCCGAAGAAATGATGCGTATTTATAATGCCGCCCATCCACGAGCTTAAGATATAGTAGTTTCATTTTCTTATACAGGAGTAATAGTAGTTCCACTCGACGACGATATACTCACATTTGACAATGTAGGAATTATGTCCTATACTCGTTCTCATGACTGATAAGAACAAACATGAAACGACAAGAAAGGAAAACACTCAATTGGCCAAAAAGTTAGCCGAAACACTAAAATTCCGGCATATCTCTACAAACAAACTATACAGATTTATTTTATTCTGTTTTATCTTGCTATGAAACAGTGGAGAGATTATCAAAATAGGGTATGTCTTGTGTGTTGGAACAATAATCTAAGGGAAATATAAAACGATGTCTGAACAATTTGATTGTCTTGTTATTGGTGCCGGTCCGGGGGGATATGTGGCAGCTATTCGCTGTGCGCAGCTGGGAATGAAAACAGCCGTGGTGGAAAAGCGCAAGACGCTTGGCGGAACATGTTTGAATGTAGGGTGTATCCCATCTAAAGCACTATTGCATGCATCGGAAAAATACGAAGATGCTAAACATCATATGGCTGATATGGGGGTAAAAGTTTCTCCCAAGCTGGATCTTAAAACTATGATGAAACATAAAAACAGCGTGGTAGATGATAATACCAAAGGCATCGAGTTTTTGTTCAAGAAAAACAAAATTACGCACATAGAGGGTTTAGCTAAGATTGTTGAAGCCGGTAAGGTAAAGGTTGGTAATAAAACTTATGAAACCGATAATATTATTATTGCCTCAGGTTCGGATGTAATCGCTCTTCCTGGTATTAAGATTGATGAGAAAAAGATTGTATCTTCTACGGGTGCGTTAGAGCTATCCGAAGTACCCAAGAGTATGGTCGTGATTGGTGGTGGTGTGATTGGTCTTGAGCTTGGGACTGTTTGGAGCCGTTTAGGGGCTGATGTAACCGTAATTGAGTTTATGGATAATATCTTGCCGGGCATGGATGGTGAAATTCGCAAAGAGGCTAGGAAAATTTTTGAGACGCAGGGCTTGAAGTTTAAACTTTCCAGCAAAGTTGTTAGCGCGAAAGTTTCGGCTAAAGACATTAATTTGAAGGTAGAGCCTGCTAAAGGTGGCAAAGCCGAGAAACTTAAAGCTGATATTGTGCTGATGGCGATTGGGCGCAAGCCGTATACGGAAGGTTTGGGCCTTGATAAGGTTGGTGTTGCTCTGGATGAGCGTGGCCGTATTGTCGTAGATGAATTCTTCGAAACTTCGGTTGAAGGGATTTACGCTATTGGTGATGTGATTGCCGGGCCGATGTTGGCGCATAAAGCAGAGGATGAAGGTGTTATCCTAGCTGAAATGCTGGCCGGACAAAGTGGGCATATTGATTATAATTGCATTCCGGGCGTGGTTTATACATGGCCGGAAGTGGCTTCTGTAGGGAAAACAGAGGAAGCTCTGAAAGAAGCAGGCATAGAATATAAATCCGGTAAGTTCCCATTTATGGCCAATGGCCGGGCGCGGGCTATGGGGATGACAGACGGATTTGTCAAAGTGCTGGCTGATGCTTCGAGCGATAAGATACTAGGCGCGCATATCATAGGGCCGGGTGCGGGAGACCTTATTCAAGAAGCTGTTAGCGTTATGGAATTTGAAGGTACGGCTGAGGATATTGCGCGTACTTGCCATGCTCACCCGACTTTAACAGAAGTTGTGAAAGAAGCAGCGTTAGCTGTGCATGACCGTCCTATTCATGTGTAAACTGTGAATGGCTGACTGAAGTAATTCTATACTATACGTCCAAAACAAAGCGTCTGGGATCTTCCAATAGATGTTTAATTCGGACCAAAGAGCTTACCGCTTCACGTCCATCAACAACTCTGTGGTCATAAGACTGAGCTAAATACATCATCGGACGTATCTCAATTGTATCGTCTTTCATAACCATAGGGCGCTTTTGTATGGAGTGCATTCCCAATATACCTGATTGCGGTATATTTAAAATCGGCGTAGACATCAAAGAACCAAACACACCCCCATTGGTTATCGTATAAGTACCACCAACAAGCTCATCCATCGCCAACTGACCATCACGCGCACGATTACCAAAATCAACAATCTTCGCTTCAATTTCTGCCATGCTCATTTTATCAGCGTCACGGATCACAGGTACAACAAGGCCTTGCGGTGTAGAAACAGCTAC
>JAGLKS010000341.1 GCA_023140905.1 Alphaproteobacteria bacterium
AAAGCCCCTACTTCGACAAGCTCAGCATTAGGGGCTTCATCATTATTAAGGAAAATATTTTGAAACTTCGTCGCCGCTATCCATGATGTATTCTATTTTTTCCAGTTCAATCAGTTTTCCGCTGAATTTAAAAGCGATAATTCCGTCTTTCTCAGCGAGTGGTTTCAAGACCAGCTTTTTAAAAGAATTCTTGTCTTCTGCTGACATTTTGGCATCGTAAGAAAGCTCGTCTCCATTTTTCGTGAAAAGGGTAAAATTCGTCGGGTCAAAACTCATGGGCAGATCTGCATTATTTTTAAGCGAGATTACCAGCCAAAGATGTTCTTTAATCGATTTCGTTTGACTGACGGCATATATGAATCCATAACCAGGATCCCACATGCCAAGTGTTTTTGCTCTTACTTTGCTTATCTGTTTGATAGTTTCTTCATCATCAGGCATAAATTTCAAGGCGTATTTGTATTGTTTTTCAGCCAGTAAGTAATCGTAATCACTCCGCTTATTCCTGGCGATATTATAATATTCATCACCTTTGGTTTTCGCTTCGGCAAACTTCTGAGTGAAAACTTCATCCTGGAATTCCTGAACTAAGGCATTTTCGGGATCAACCATTTCCGCATAATCCACCGCCTCCATCATCAATTCTTCCCATTCAGTTTCTTTTACCGAATTTGGCGCTTCTGTGTCATAAATTGCTTTGGCAAAGTTCATCAGAGCTGTTGATAACTCGGGTCCTGAGGGTATATCAAATTCATCGGGCAACAGATTAAGGGCCTTATCATAGTTGAATATATAGGGAGGCATGGCAGAAGTTTTGCTTTTTATTTTGTTGCGATCATAGATCTTCTGTCCATTTCTGAGTTGGTTGACAGCGGCCAGGGAACTGAAATAATCTGCTTTTTCCGGTTGCTCAGCAGCTAATTTCTTATATGTATTAGCCGCCTGAATATAATTGCCGGCTTCGATCTGGCCTGTTGCTTTTTCCTCTAAGTTTTCACCACATGATAAGAGAAAAAAAGCAGTCATAATAATTAAGAGCAAATATTTCATATCATCCTCCTGGATAAGTTCTTTATCGAATTTCACTTAGTATCATATCAATACAAGGTACAAACGTTTTTTAAAAAAGGATAAGTGCTTTTTTATTTTTTTTGTATTTTTAATCTGATTAGTACAGGAGCTCAAAATGAAAGTATTCTCTACCTGGCCATTGCCCGACTCTGCCCGGAAATTACTGCAAAGTAATAACCTGCTTGTAGAAGAATATTCAACCGGGAATTTAATTACTCCGGAAGAACTATATGAAGCAAATAGAAATATAGATGCCATGATCACACTTTTAACGGATACCGTTGACGCCCGGGTCTTGAAGAGAAATAAGTCTTTGAAAATTGTGGCAAATGTAGCAGTAGGATTCAATAATATAGATGTGGATACGGCAAGTGAATTGAATATAGTTGTTTCAAATACGCCCGATATTTTAACTGACGCAACAGCTGATCTTGCCGTTGCGCTAATCTTAAGCACGGTGCGCAGAATTGCAGAAGCGGATGTTTTCGTCAAAAAGAAAAAAGTTACCGGATGGCGCCCTGATCTTTTTCTCGGACCCGGATTTAAAGGTAAGAAACTTGGAATTTTCGGAATGGGCAAGATCGGCCAGGCTGTAGCCAGGCGAATGCGGCCTTTCGGTTGTGAGATCATTTATAATAATCGTAAACCTGTTGATAAAGAGATTGAAAAATCACTCTCTGCTGATTTCGTCGATTTTGATACATTGCTCACTTCCAGTGATTATTTATGTGTGTTAGCTCCATTGACAAATGAAACAAAAGGACGGTTCGGGAAAAATGAGTTTTCCTCAATGAAGAAGGGTGCGTATTTCTTTAATATA
>JAGLKS010000342.1 GCA_023140905.1 Alphaproteobacteria bacterium
AATGCTCAGCGAAACCTCCTCATATGGTTCTTCACTTGGTACATCAAGTATGGATAACGCATTACAAAAATTAGTAGGAACATCTCTTATTTCGTATATAAATAATAATTTTGCAGGAGACAGTTATAATCTTCTCGCCGGTCATCCTGCTGCTACCGGCCTTAAGAGTGTCCCTTTAGCAATCACCAACCAAAAAAAATATAATTGTGATATTATGGCCCGTGTATGGCAAGCCGCCAAATGTATCAACTTTATTACTGATACTGATACAGATGGTTTTTACACATTTCAGGAATATGCTACAGACACAGCAGATAAACGCCATTTACCTACAGCATGTACGGCCATCACATCAGACTGGAATGACAATCTGGTTAATGCTTTAACATCAGGAGCTTGGACAAATGATCCTGTCCAAACCTATTTTACTCTAACTGAACCGGAAGATTGTACCGGGAAGGCTTGTCCATGTAGTGGCGAGCCAATACCAACAGGTATCAAAGTAATCAGTGAAGCAGGTTTTCATGAAGAACATATTTGTCTCCAACCCGGATGTCGTTATTATTCCGGCATAGGTGATCTTGCCGTAGGTATACCAAAAGTAAAGCCCGGGTGTTATGGTCGTTAACATACTTCATCTACTTGTTATTAAATGAGCAAAATAAACAAAGCATTAATTGCCCTAGATTTGTAAAATATGACAAAGGTCCCCCACGAAAAAAAGCAATCGCACTTTATGTACTATCTCTATAGGCTGCTGACTTTGTTATTCAGCCCGTTAGTTTCGATTTTTTTACTGCACCGCAAAGCGCATGGTAAAGAAAACGTGCGTAGTGTTGCAGAAAAAACTACAACATCCTTCACCCGCGAGCGTGACGACAATATAAGCAAGCTGCTCTGGATACACGGAGCCAGCGTTGGAGAAGCGCAATCCTCCCTTATCTTAATAGAAACATTGCTCGATACCTACCCAGATCTTCACATTATGATAACCACAGGAACCCTCACCTCGGCAAATCTTATGGAGAGCCGCTTGCCAAAGCGCGCATTTCACCAATTCTGTCCTCTGGATCATCCTAAATATACTAAGAAATTTTTAGATCATTGGCGACCGGACGCAGCTATCTGGATGGAATCGGAATTATGGCCAAACACTCTTCATGAACTAGCACGCCGCAAAATATCGACAACATTAGTTAACGCTCACATGTCTTCAAAATCATTTAAGATATGGCATTATTGCCGCTCTCTTGCAAAAACAACGATGAGCACTTTCGATAAAGTTTTATGCCAAAGCGAAAATGATAAAATACTTTTCAATGCTCTTGGGGCACAATCTTGCATCGTGACTGACAATATAAAATACAGCGCAACCCCACTCTTTTATGATTGCAATGCACTGGATCAATTAAAAAAATCTACAGAAAACCGTTCACTTTGGCTTTATGCCAGTTCACATGACGGGGAAGAAGAACTTGCCTGCCGTATCCATGAACACCTCAAAACGCGCATTCCCGATCTTCTGACCATTATTGTGCCTCGTCATCCTGAACGCCGAAACACTATCGCTTTAGATTGTTCATCATTTTCATTAAAGCTTTCTTTTCGGGGGGAAGATAAAGAAAATCTTCCAGCCCCTGATGATGACATTTACATTGCCGATACACTTGGTGAATTAGGGCTATTTTATGCTCTTTGCCCGATTGCTTGTATTGGCCGTTCGTTTAGCCATGATGGCGGTGGTGGACATAATCCCATAGAAGCAGCACAACTAGGCTGTGCCGTACTCCATGGCCCTAATGTTCAAAATCTGCACGATATTTATACTCAGATGCATAATAGGACAGCATGCTTGCGCATCGAAAATGAAAAAAATCTGGAAGAAGCCCTGCATACTCTCTTCATTAGCGATGAAAAACGTGAAGCTCTACAACGTGCAGCCCTATCCTTTGCGCAAGATAAAACTGATATCATTGACAACATCATAAAAGAAATAGCCCCACAGCTAGAAAAACTCTGCACTAAATGATATAATCGGATTGTAAAACACTAAACGCAGAGCCAATGCCCATGCTTTTAAAAACACCGAAATTCTGGTACACAAAGACCTCAGGCACACAAGAACTGCCCACGCATTTTTGTGCCTTATCGCAAATATTAAAGCCTGTGAGCGTGCTTTATCAGCTAGGCCATAGACTGAACCAAAAATTCACAAAAAGATATAAAGCCCCTCTTCCTGTTATTTGCATTGGCAATGTAACCGCAGGAGGAAGCGGCAAGACTCCAACATGTATATCTCTATCATCACTTATTAAAAAATCCGGGCTTTTTTCTTCTCCTTATTTTTTGACCCGCGGCTATGGTGGAAATGACACAGGCCCCAGACACATAGAGGATCATGACACGGTTCACCAAGTCGGAGATGAACCGTTATTACTTGCAAGTTATTCAAATACAATAATTTCCAAGAACCGGGTCGATGGTGCAAAAAAGGCGCATGATCTTGGTGCTGATGTCATTATCATGGATGATGGCTTACAAAATATGAGCATAGACAAAACCCTTTCCTTTATGGTGATTGACGGTTCTATGGGATTGGGGAATCAGCTAACTCTACCGGCAGGGCCTTTGCGTGAGCCGGTCACTAGGCTTGACACTGTCGACCTGATCATTTGCAATGGAAGATCTGAGAAGAACGAGTTTTCCATGCAGATTGAAGGCGATACGGCAGTTAACGTAAAGACAAACGAGCAAAAACCGATAGCTGCATTTCAACAAAAAGCTTGTCATGCTCTAGCTGGTATCGGTAATCCCCGGCGATTTTTTAATTTTCTAGAAAGAGCAGGTGTTGAATGCGATACGCGCGTTTTCCCCGATCATCATGAATATCGTCAGGATGACATACAATTTAAAGATGAGAGTCCGGTATTGATGACGGAAAAAGATGCAGTAAAATGTACAAAGTTTGCCGGAAATGAACACTGGTATATTCCCGTCAAAGCAGTTCCGGATGCTAAATTTTCAGAATGTTTGCTGAAGTTATTAAGAGAGAAAATAGATGGATAAAAAATTACTTGATATTCTGGCTTGTCCCCTCTGTAAAAGTTCTTTGATATACAAAAAAGAACAGGAGGAATTAATTTGTAAGGCCGATCGCCTGGCTTTCCCGATCCGCGATGGAATTCCGGTGATGCTGGAAGATGATGCGAGAAAACTGACCACCGAAGAATACGACGCATTAAAATAGTTATGCCGTTGCGTTTCAAAGTAGTCATTCCTGCCCGTTATGCATCAACCCGGCTTCCGGGCAAGCCGCTTTTGCCGATTGCAGGTAAGCCGATGATCGTTCATGTTTGTGAACGAGCGCTGGAAGCGGAAGCGGAAGAAGTCGTGGTCGCAACCGATGATAAAAGAATATTCGATACGGTTTCAGCTCTCGGCATCAGGGTGGTCATGACTAGACCTGATCACAATAGCGGAACGGAAAGAATTGCGGAAGTTGCAAAGCTTTGTAACTGGAATGAATCGGACATCATAGTGAATCTGCAAGGAGACGAACCGCTCATACCTCCTGCCTATATTCTCAATACGGCAGAAATTTTAGCGAACCAGAACGCTGCAGGAATTGCCACGCTTGCCGCTCCGATCATCGATGTAAAAGAGGTATTTAACCCCAATGCAGTCAAGGTTGTGTTAAACAAACAGGGATATGCGCTTTATTTTAGCCGGGCGCCCATTCCGTGGGACAGACAACATTTTAG
>JAGLKS010000343.1 GCA_023140905.1 Alphaproteobacteria bacterium
TTGTTTTGACTGGCAAGGGCTTGTTCGACTTCCAGGATTTGCTGATCAAGTTCATAAATAATAGATCCTCGTATATTTCCTTCTTGCGTCAATCTTAAAAGCTGTATTGCTTCTTCAAATTTACCCTGTTTGAAACAGCCCCATCCTTGAACTTGTAGTAACCCTGGATTATCCGGTTCAAACTCAAGTCCTTTTCGAATCAATTTCATTCCTTCATCAACATTGATATCATACTTAATAAGTAAATTGGCCAAAGTAGAAATCGCCTCTATGTCTAGAGGTTCCAATTCATACGCCTTCCTATAATGCACTTCTGCATTGTCTATAATATTCGCTTCCTCATATGCAAAGCCTAAATCACTGCGTTCTATAATAGCTTCCGATATGCCCAATTCTTTTCCAACGGATTTAAGTTTTTCTAGATATACATTCGCTTTTGATGTATCACCCTGTGATAAAGCACATACAGCCATATTCCTCGTAATCTCACGACTTTTTGGATAAATTTCTAAACCAATCTCAGATATTTCTTTTTCCTTCTCATGTTTTCCGGCATTATGTAAGGCACTTCCATATAAATAGTAATAATTAACATATTTCCAATCACCTCCCCTTTCAAGGTTGATCTCCTCAACTTTCTCAAATGCTTTGATACCCTTATCATATTGCTGTAAAAGATAAGAATACACAGCTCCAAGATTAAACCAGTATAATCTGGATTCAATTTCGAACTCTTCAAGTAACCTACAATAAGTGGCTATTTCTTGTAGGTCTTTACTAATAAAAAAAGCATACCACATGTCCAGCCAGAGTTGATACTCTGATTGAAGCCTGTCTTTGGTCATATATGCGTTTTGAATCCAGATATTACGTTGCTCAGGCTGATAATCATAAACTACATGAAAAGCATAAGCATAGGCTATGTAAAAAGAAGCAAAAGTAAAAGTTGAATCAATTTCCAATGCTTTCCCAAAAGATTTTATGGCAGACTCGTAATCAAGAGTTATAATCGAATTCATCCCCTCAATAAAATATCTGTATGCATCAGCTGATTCCGGATATGCTTCCCGAAAGTCGTAATCTGTTTCCTGTTCAAGCACTCGAATCTCGAGATAGTTTTTTATTTCATTGCATAATGAATTTGCTAGATCCAGATATCCTGAAGATTTCAAATCTCCTTCAACCTTATGTGTCCAAATAATTTCACCACTTTCAGTGTCTACTAAATTTGCAAGGATCCAGTATTTATCTTCGCTTCCCTGACAACTTCCTGATATATATGTCTCCGTCTGGACTTTTTTAGCCACTTCTTTGGCTTGTGATGGTGATATTCCTGAAGTATAAACCTGATCCATACTTTCTATAACTTCATACATTGTATGATCATCACGAACAGCCAATTCGGATGAATTGCCGAGTCCATTGATAATCAGGGATGAGATCCCTCTCTGGAACCAATTCAGCGTGGTATCCCCAGTCAGGTTTTCAAAAGGCATTACAGCTATAGAAATCCTACCATCTTCATCCCTAATATCTCCAAATTTTTCCTTGTTGAATATCTTTGGATAAAGGAGTACGCAAACAGCTATAAATAGTACAGCAATAATTACATCACTCGTTTTCGGTCCTCTTTTGGTGGGTGATGTTGTTGGTTCTTGTTCAGATACTTCTTCTATGGATTCTGTCTTTCTAATCCCCTCAGGAGTGACATCAAA
>JAGLKS010000344.1 GCA_023140905.1 Alphaproteobacteria bacterium
ATAGTATTGTTCTGGTAGAGTTTAAAAGACCGGGTCGAGATGACTATAAGTATGGTGATGTAAAGAAAGACCCAATTGAACAGGTTAAAGCTACAGCTATAAAAATCAGAGACGAAGAACGAATTATAACCAAAACAGGAAAAGCAATTTCCGTTTTTGAAGGCGTTCGGCTTTATGCTTACATAGTAGCAGACTTAGAGCCTACACTTACCAAGGTTTGTAAAAACCACGATATGAAAAAAACTTGGGACAGTAAAGGGTACTATATGTATCACACGACAAACGATATTTTTGTTGAAACTGTTAGCTACGATAAGCTGATTTCTGATGCACAGAAAAGGAATGCAGCTTTCTTTAACATTCTCTTAGGGGATGTTGTGGCTTGACTGACGTTAGACAATTCTATTGCACAGAAAATACATGAGCTACGAAAGATGCGTATAGCATACTTCCATAGTCATGCTGGACTAAAGAAACGGAGTTATATGAAACGACTAATAGATACAAAAGGTAGTTGTCCTGTTGATCTGCTTTATCAAGATGCACAGTTTGCTATCAAGGTAGTCGTAGACGTAATACGTCACCAAAATCCAGAATAGAAACCGGATGTTTATCATGAAAAAAACTAAAAAATATCCGCGTACAAAATATTTAAAAAGACATGTTCTTCCTTCGGATGATCATGAATTTATTGGCAGAATTTATGATCTTGGAATAGTCGTTTATAATTTTGACAGTTATGAGAACTTAGCTAAGCATGAAGATTGTAAATACGTTTTTGATGTTGGGAACTGGGTTCATGCCTTAGCAAGAAGAGTAGAAACTCTTAATCTAGTTGGAGATATGCTATGGCCTGAGCCAATGCCTGAAAATTTTAATGAATTTCCAGTATCACGATATAACTGGCTCACAATAACAGCGGATGTATTCCTTATGCGCTATATTTCAGTCGTAGATTGCTCTTTAATATTGATAAATTCTGTTTATGAGTTAGGTTTTTCTTCTGAAGATTGCGTATTAAGAAAGATGAAAAAGAAGATTCCGCAAAGTCTACTGGCAACAATCAATGAGATGATTGAGGATCAAGGTCATTTGAGAGGCGAACGTAACAAACGATTTCATCACGGTCACGAAAGAGAGTTCACCGAAGATGATCAGACCTTCCAAATAGCATCTTTGTTTGAAGATACATTAAATGGTATTACGGGCGTAGGCCGTGATGGTCGACGTATCAATGTTGAGAGGTTTTTTAACGAAGGTCTGGTAGAACTTCAAAAAGATTTTAACAGCATTAATCGCAAACTGGTGCGTCAGCTTAACAAACTATATGATAACCTTCACGATGAGTTTGAAGGTCGCTTTGAGCCAAGGATTCAAGCCGCAACACATGGTCTGAATGCTGGCAGAATATCCTAATCAAACTATTATTTAGATTAGAGCAGAGCAGTAGCTTCCATAGTATGTGTTACCTGAGTGTTCGCTTTTGGCCGATAACTAACAAGTAAGAAGGGCTTTGTTATGCGAGCTACAATCCATCCCTCGCCGCATATCCAATCTGCGCATAGTTTAGTTCAGATGGAGAAGTTATATCTTCAAGTTTTAGCTGAGGTTTCCGAAGGGAGAACAGAAGTTTCCTCTTTAGTCTCAATGAAATTGTCATGGGGTTGTCAGGGGTAGCAGGAACGCTCCCCTGACTGGTGATTAATCTGGCAACAGATTATGCATGGGTTTGGTACAGGTGGGAGAGGCAATTCTCCAAAATCCTGTTCGTGGGTTCCAAGGGGCAGCGATGCGCCCTTTGGTCTCAATGAAATTGTCATGGAGGTGTTGGA
>JAGLKS010000345.1 GCA_023140905.1 Alphaproteobacteria bacterium
TGGATGTTTTTGCATGGGAACCTAATGGAAAACCCGGTAGATCCAAGGGTGGTGCTGATAGCGGTATGCGTGCTATATTCAGCCATCTGGAAAAACGATATAAATAAATAATAATAACATTAACAGGGAAAAAATGGATATAGAGTATCTGGATATCTACGACGCTAATTTTAACCATATAGGGACAGAAGACCGCAACAAAGTCCACGAAAGAGGCTTATGGCATCAAACGATCCATTGCTGGATCGTTCGTCCAAACGGAAAAATATTGGTGCAAATGCGTAGCGCTAATATTATCAATCACCCTAATACGCTGGATATATCCGCTGCCGGACATCTGCGCGCCGGTGAAAAACTGAAAGATTGCGTCCGCGAAGTTAAAGAAGAAATTGGCATCGATATAGAATTTAGCGCGTTGACATATCTTGGATATTTCCGCCGCACCTCAGACTCTGTACGAAATGGACACCCTAATCACAACCGTGAATTTGCCCATGTCTTTTTTGTAAAAGATGATACTCCGCTCAGCGAATATCAATTACAAGAAAACGAAGTTGACGGCATTTATGAAATGGATATCAATAAAGCTCTCGCCCTGTTCTTCGGAGAAACAGACATTATAAAAATAGATGGTTATAAAAGAACTGAAGACGGACTCACCACCCAATTAATAACTGCAACCCGTGAAGATTTCACACCACATCCAAAATGGCAATGGCTCAAAATCCTTATTATGGCTGATCGTTATCTAAAAGGTGAAAAATATCTGGCTGTCTAAAATTTGAGCAGTCTAAAATTGTCCAAGGACATCCTGAGCAAATACATGAAGCGTATCATCACGCGCTCCCATAATAACCACACGATCTCCAGCCCGTGCCTGAGATATAATAAAGGTCCCTGCCTCATCCCGCGTTTCAAACCAATGCGCATCTATCCCTGCATCAGCAACATCATCAATGATATGTCGCGCTGTTACAGAACTATCAACCACCGTTCCCCCCGCATAATAAACCTCAGGCATCACCAGAATATCTTCCGTCCCCATATAATGTGCAAAAACTTGAACAATATCTTTGCCCATTAAATATAGCGGGCCAAAGCCATGAGGTTGAAACATTACAATCAAGCGCCCGTCAAAATCTTTAAGGCTGCGCAAAGAAGCAGAAATCTTATCCGGATTATGAGCAAAATCATCAATGACGGTAATACCATTATCACTAACCCCAACAAACTCCATGCGCCGGTGAATACCTGTAAATCCATCCAAAGCCTGAACCACATCATCCACATCAAACCCAAGCACGACGCATGCCGCAATTGCAGCTAACGCATTTTCAACATTGTGACGACCAGAAACACTCAAAGAAACATCATAGTGCCGTTGATTATAGGTCAAAACAAAATCAATCCCCTGAGCTTTAGGTTCTATGGCTTCAGCCTGAAACATAGGTTCATTCTCAATACCATAGCTTATCACCTTCGCTTTA
Organism: Alphaproteobacteria bacterium; assembly: GCA_023140905.1. Lineage (GTDB taxonomy): Bacteria > Pseudomonadota > Alphaproteobacteria > Micavibrionales > Micavibrionaceae > UBA1672. Next base: position 1,488 of record JAGLKS010000345.1, read on the forward strand.
GCACGCGTAGAGCACAAATCCATCACACCAGACTGATCCGCATTCACCACCACGCAGCCAGAACTACGCGCCAGATAATCCCCGAAAAGCTGCTCTAGCTCTTCCATAGATTTATGGTCCAGCGCAATATTATTCAACACAGCTATAGAAGGATTATAATGCGCTATAGAGCCATCACTTTCATCCATTTCCGCCACGAATAACTCAGGCCTACCATAACGCACGCTGGAAAAGCGGTCCTCTTTGCTTTCTCGTAAAGCCAGAACTTCCCCGCCATTAACAAAGCTGGGATCTTCACCCAACGCCACAAGAATAGATGCAATCATTCCC
>JAGLKS010000346.1 GCA_023140905.1 Alphaproteobacteria bacterium
CCATCAAGTCTTCGCTAACACCGCGAGCAATCAAAGCATCACGAACAGCGGATGAACGCTTGAATGCAAGGCGTTGGTTATATTTTTTGCTACCAGATGTGTCTGCGTGACCATCAATAACAACTTGCTGTGGTGTGTTTTTAGCAATTTCCTGAGCTACAGCATCCAGAACATTCTTTGCTCCAGAGCCAAGCTCTATTGAATCCCAGTTAAAGAAGACAAGGTACATAGCTTCTTCAGGAACCATCGGTGGAGGTTCCACAGGTGCCGGTTTTGGCTCAGCTGGTGGCGGTGTTTGTTGAACAAGCCCTTCAAGTTCAGCAATCGTATTCATGAAGTCAGTCTTACAAGCAACTTCCTCTTCTTTAACCCAGTGTTCTTCTTGAGACTCAATCCAGCAATCAAACTTAGCCTGAGCCAACGCGGATGTAGACGGAGCAATCTCCCGGCCACCAAGATCGAAAGCTATAACAAGACGCCCACGCGCAGCGGCAAGTTCCTTGATATGCTTTTCACTTAAATTCCAGTCTGTCACAGGCTCAGGCATGACAGCTTCTCCAGAAGCTGCGGCCAGACCTTTACGCGCAAAATGCAAAGCATCAGGGTAATCCATTGCTTTATCTAATTGCTCATTGGCAAATGTTTTATACTCTCCGGCAAGAGATTGAGTGAACGGACTTCCTACTGGATGTGCTTCATTTAGCGCATCAACTTCACTATAGGTGTCATACATAGTACAGCCACCAAGTGCCAAAACGCTGACTGCCAAAACATGATTACACACAGATTTCATATTTTTGCTCCCTAACATAGTAACGCATCATCTCAAGTATTATCGGTTTTTTTTGTTCTTAATAGCAACGGTTAAACCGATATTATGATTCTTTATCAACACATTAAATATGTATCCTCAGAAAGCTAAAATGTAAAGTTTAGTTTGATTTTTCGGCTTTTTTATTGGTTATAAACGAAAAATTAGCAATGAATGGAAAAGTAAAAGAAGAAAGAAGAACTGTAATGCTAAGAATTTTTCATAAAATTTTTAAACATTACCCAAACAGTAAACAGAAAATAAAACATGCTCTAACTAACTAATAATAATCAATCTTTTCTTTATTTTGTGTACTATTAAAATGGTTCTGACTTGATTTTGTAGTTAATATAAGGCTTAATTATAGGCCTTAAACTACGATGTAAAAGTAAAAAATAGAAAGTAAAAGAATTATGCGTGCTGAAATTGAGGATATTGTACAAAATATAGAAGAAACGCTCTCTTTACTTCGGAGGCGTCTTTGACTGGGATAATGCTTTACTACGTTTGGATGAGCTAAATACATTAAGCGAAGATCCTGAATTGTGGACAGACCCTGAGCGTGCCAAAAAGCTTATGCATGAACGTACACATATAGAACAAAACGTCACGTCTGTGCGTGAGCTAAGCGTATCGTTGAAAGATTATATTGATCTTATTGCAATGGCAGAAGAAGAGGGTGATCAGGAGATATTAAAAGAAGCCGAGGACGCAATTGAGGCCTTAAATGTAAAATCAGAGAGGTTGCGCCTTGAAAGCTTGCTTTCTGGTGAAGTAGACACTAATGATGCCTATTTGCAGGTCAATGCCGGAGCAGGGGGGACAGAAGCTCAGGATTGGGCTGAAATGA
>JAGLKS010000347.1 GCA_023140905.1 Alphaproteobacteria bacterium
CTTAAATATAAGTATTAAACGTCCTGTTTTTTTAGTTTTGGTTTTTGGTTTTGTTTTCGAGCTTGGTTTTGTGTTGTTTGATTTTGCTTAAAGCTAATAATTTCCATTGCTTTAAAAAATTACAAATACCTCCTTAAATTTATGCCCTTAATTATTTGCGTCATACGCACACTCTTTAGTTAATATGTCCTTAAACTCTAGGAGCTATTACTTTGGCGCAGAGACAAAATCTCAGCTGATGTGAATGTTAGGCTGCCTGCTGACAGCGTTATTTCATCACTTGTTGTTTCGATACCATCAACTGTCACAATAGCCAAAACATCTGTTCTGATATTTTCACCTTCTGAATCTGTTGCGATAACACCAAGATATAAAGTAGTTCCTTCATCAACAGCTTCTGTTAGATCAGAATTGGCAACCATCATACTATAAGTCCCGGCAGCTCCATCCTCCACACTATAAGATGACAAAATATTGCCCTCACTGTCTGTAACTTGCAGCGTTATATTCTTTGCATCCTCTTCCAAAACATAAGCCCATTCAGCCTCATCGCCTTGCATAATCGATGCAGTCGTGTCCAGTTCAACATCTGCCCCAATATACGAAATTGATGAAAGCGCGGTTTGGCTGGCCAAACTTGAAATAATCGATTCCAAATTCTCATTCATTGTCATTTCCTGCTCAAGCGATGAATAGGCAACGAGCTGATTGGTAAATTCTGTTGTGTCTACCGGATCCAAAGGATTCTGGTTTTCAAGCTGAGTCAGCAGAATACTAAGAAATACTTGCTGTTCATCACTGATGTCACTCGCATTATCTGTGCCTGAAGTCACGCCGGAGCCTACGCTCGCCACGCTTGTATCTGCAGATACATAGGATATACTTGTCATCGCTGCTGGCTCCTTTCCAAGCCATCAAACGCATCCCCTTAAAATTTGTCCCTAAAATTATCCTGTTTCCCTTTGCACGTATGAATTACTAAAATGGGGCGCGAAAAATGCGGAAATTAAAAATAAACTTTATTTTGTTCTTTTTTTTAATTTTTGCGCCCCATTTGCACTGCACGCACGTGTAATATAGTGTGTAATAGTCAAAAGGTATGTTAATAATATCTTTAGACTTTGTGTGTAAATGTAAAAAACTATGTGGGGCGCGGGAAAGCGCTTCTAAATTTCTTCAGAAAGGAGAACTACCATGCCAGTAATAGGAACCAATACAGCCGCAAATACGGCTATCCTTTACCTAAATAAAAACTCATCAGCACAGGAGGAATCCCTTGGACACTTGTCCAGTGGTTCTAAAATCGTGTCTGCATCCGATGATGCTGCCGGTTTAGCTGTTTCTACACAACTCGCGTCCGATATTAGCGTTCTTGGGCAGGCTTGCACCAACGCACAGCAAGCTCAATCTGTGATGAACGTTGCTGACGGTGCACTTTCAAACATAGCGGATATCTTACAGCGGATGAAATCTCTGTCTGCACAATCCATGTCCGGTGCTATTGATGACACATCTCGTGGATATATTAATGCTGAATTTACCGAACTTTCATCTGAAATAGATGCTATTATTTCAACAACCGCCTTTAACGGCGTTAACTTAGTTGATGCCTCATACTCCGAAACATTCCTCGTTGGTACAGACGCTACTGACACTATCGTAGTAACACTTGGTGTTGGCATTACGGTGGCGGGGAACCTTACCGTTGGTGTTGATACCTTAGCCAATGCAACGACAGTCTCTGCTGAACTTGACACTCTGATTGGCCTCGTGTCGGGTGTTCGTTCAGATGTTGGTGCATGTCAGTCCCGTTTTGAGTTCCGCGAAAATGTGATCAACACCGCTGTTGAAAACCTTGTAGCTGCAAAATCAACGATTTTGGATACGGATATTGCTGAAGAGCAATCCAGATACACGACCGCGCAGGTTATGACAGAGGTTGCAACAGCAGCGCTCGCGCAAGCTAATAACATGAAAACATCTCTTCTATCCCTCGTTCAATAATAGGTTCGAGCCAAGATAGCTAAGATTATCCTTAATTTTGGGATGGGTGGCGCTTTAATTAAAGTTAGGTCTCCCATCCTAAGTTCCAGACTTAAAAACTGGTTGCTAGAGGAGAGCCCTAGTTATGACTGATATTTCCACAGGAACTGTTGCCAGCACCAGCACTGACCGGCTTTATATTGTCGGTGCTGCATCAGAAATTAATACTTACGCACTGATTGAAGCAGCTTACGCGCAGAAAACAGCCAAAGCTGACAATATTGACGTTAAGATCGAAGAAAATGAAGCAATTATCGATGCTTACACCACGCTGCAAGAGCTTGGTGGAACAATGCTGGAATCCCTTAAACTTCTTAAACAAACATACGGATATTCTACATCTGGAGACAGCGTCTATGATGATCTGGAAGTCTATTTAGCCGCTTCAGATGATACAATAGTTAGCTCTGTGGTTGATGTCACAGTAGACGACGACGCCGAGATTGGAACATATTCACTGGAAATTGAACAAATCGCCACAGCCATGCGCGCGGTAAGCAATAGTGTTGCCAGCAAAACAGATGCTTTAAACTATGACGGCATATTTACTATAGCGACAGAAAATGGCACAGCTATTGAGATTGAGGTGACCAGTGACATGTCCCTGAGCGACATTAATGATGCCATTAACAATGTGAGCAACGATACAAATGTCAGTGCTTCCATTGTGAAGACCGCTGAGGATAGTTATACGCTAGTTCTTGCTGGTAATGTCACAGGAGAAGAGCTTGTCTATAACAGCATATCTGGCGATGACATTATGCAATCACTTGGCGCAACTGATGCTGTCAACGCTTTTGTTGATATTACTCAGATTGCACAGGATGCTATCATCTATTTAGATGGGCTGGAAATTAACAGCTCATCAAACTCACTTGAGGATGTGTTGGAGGGCGTAAATATTACACTTTATGCTCCCACAGATGTAGGAACAACCATCACTCTTGAGGTCGATTATGATTACACTGCGGTGAAAGACGCTGTTACTGGTTTTGTTGATTCCTATAACGAATTCCGTACATTTTATGATACACAAATGACACTGAACTCCGGTAGTGGCGATGTCAGCGATGATTCTGTTCTGTTCTCTGATTCAATTCTTGAACAAATGAATTACCAGATGTCTTCTATTATGACCTCGATTTTCGGTGACGATGACGGTTTGGTCACAACCTTGGCAGAAGCAGGAATTGAGTTCACCGATGATAACTATATTGAAATTGCCGATGAAGATCTGTTGGACGATGTTTTGCTAAATAACTATGATGAATTGCGCGAGCTCTTCCAAACATCGGTTGAAACCGATAATGACGAAATGGCCCTTATCACCAACAACTCAACCCTCACTGATTTTGACATTACCTTTGACATTACCGTTGATGGAAATGGCGATATTTCAAATGTTAGCGTTGGCGGTGACACTTCTTTGTTTGATTATGACGGCTCTCGTATTATAGGCGCGGAAGGTACAATCTATGAAGGACTGACCTTTGCCTATGTTAGTGATACCAGTGCCAGTGTTGCTGTTAGTATTTCTCAGGGAATGGCCGACCTTCTTCATAACTCAATTACCGCCTATTCAGACACCTCGAACGGTGTTATCATGGAGGTCATTAATGATCTGCAAAGCAAAAACACAGATCTGGAAACTGAAGCAGACCGCATTCGTGAACGCGCTGACGCTTTCTATGATAGGGAAGTTTTGCGTTATGCACAAATGGAGGTTGAAGTTGCTGCTGCAGAAACGCTACTATCCATAGTAAGAGCTTTATTAGGAATAGATAATGATGACTAACCAACAAAATCCTTCTTACGATAACGCCGCACAAGCCTATCAGCAGGCAAGACACACAGCGCTTAACCCTGTTGAGATTGTTGTGGCCCTTTATGAAGGTATGCTACGTAACCTTGATGGAGCAAAAAATGCCTATGAAAGTCGAGAACTGGAAAAAATGTGCCAGTTGAATGAG
>JAGLKS010000348.1 GCA_023140905.1 Alphaproteobacteria bacterium
AGGCGGAGGAAGCTTTTCAAAAAGCCGGAAAAAATGTCACGATTAATTATGCCAGTAACGTTGCTTTGATAATTGATATGGACCACAAAGGCGGACGCTGTAGCACAATATTGCGTTCACCTGATAAGACAACAACGTTCCATTATTCAATCAAACCGCAAAATAAGGGGGAAAAGATTGTTATCTCCCAAGGCTTGACCAGTGCTGGAGATTTTCTGGAAGGAATTAATTTATCTTACTTTATCGGAATTACCAGAGCACGAGTCAAAACTAGGCAGATTGATAAACTTTCTGATGAAGCCAATCAGATGCGCCATGCTCAAAAGCGTATTAGAGAGCTTGATATTAGAATTAATTCTCTTGAGAATCGTTATACAACGCATTACCGTCCGGAACGCCCCACATTTGATCGTATTATTTCCCACACAGAGCATTACACCAAAATGAATCTTCTCAATGATCCTGATGCATTTTTTAAAGAATAAATGCAAATTGCTATATAATATCCCTAATTTTGACACAATTTTTTGTCACACTATATTAAGTGATAACCAGAGGTCCTCAAATTTAAGAGGTTATTATACTGATTAATATTGAGAGTTTCAACATCTTCCTCTTACAGATCATTATGCTTACTTACCGATATTAGCCGCTGTCTTTCAAAGGCAGCGGTTTTTTATCGTGATTTGTTATAGTATAGTAATTTGACTTAAGGAGAGTATTCCACATGACAATGACCGGCATAATTTTATCTATTGTTATAAGCGGTATAATTTCATTTTTTGTTAGTGTTAAATTCCTGCGAAACCGCATGGGACTGGGCATAGCGATTATGTTCTTTGTCCCGATTATAAGCTGCGGAGTTTATGTTTATCTTACAGCTCCTCGTTTTAATCCCCCCATTGAGTTTTCTCCTGTGCCTTTTGACAAAGAAGCAATGAAAGCCATGCCACTTCCACCGGATATAACGCACTTTATTGAAACGCTTGAAGATCAGCTTAATACACCACCGGAAAAATGAAGCCAAATTGCTATAAGCCTAGTTACCAAAAACGTCTTTATATAGCTTCTTCTTTTTCTTTTCAAAACCCGGACATTCATTATCCACACGTTCATATTCATCAAGTGAGTCAACAGCACGTTGACGTTCGCGACGTTCAATGCCAAGTTTTTTATATTCAAGCTCTAAAACCTGTTTCACCACTCTTTGCATTTTCGATTTCACTTCTTCCATGCGGTCAACCCTGATTGGACCGACGGAGAATCCACGACTTTTGAGCGCATTATATACACTCTGTCCCATTGATTTCGCATATTTATTAACAATCTCACGATCCACACGTACATGCTTAAGCTCGTGCTCTATAATAGATTCACGCATACACTTGTCTTTGGATAATTCTTTAGCAATAAAGATTTTCGGATCAATATTAAGGCGAATATCGATTGTATCATACCACAAACAACCATAGCCTGAACGTTCTTCTTTAACCTGACCAAACATAATTTTATGGCGCAGCTCAATCTGCCCTTTCATAAAACCTTGCGTAATTGTCTGGCCTTGAAATTCGTAAGGATCAACCGTATCTGTCTTATAAGATTGAAGTTGACCTAAAGAGTTAGTGTAATCATACATGACCTTGGCAGTATGCGGAATCACGTTAATCTCGGTCGGATCATGAGCCGGACACGTTATTGTGTTTCCGGCTAATATCAACATAGATGATAATATTACAGGATCAATACCAAACATATAATCAATAATTCCCTTTTTAAAATTACATCCAGCACTATATTGTACCACAAAATGTATAGTAGCTTCATTTAACAAGAAACGTATAGTAGTTTCATTTAAAGAATGATAACCGTTACAAGATAGTCTTAAATTTTTGTTTAGGTGGTATATGATGTTATTCTTGGTTAATTTAGTTTATATTGTTATTGAAATATATGTGTTAATCGTAATCCTTGAAGTCGGCTTAAACTGGCTTATTGCTCTGGAAATTGTAAATTCGGATAATGATGCAGCTAAAAAATTGAGTAGTCTTCTCTGTCGTTTTACTGAACCTGCATACAAGCATTTGCGCAAGTATATCCCCCCGATTGGCGGGCTTGACATGAGTCCCTTAATCTTGATTGTCGGTGTGCATCTAATTGCCAGCTTGCTAGGCTCTTTATTCGGCAGTTTTTAAACTTATCTGAAT
>JAGLKS010000349.1 GCA_023140905.1 Alphaproteobacteria bacterium
CTATTCTTAAGTCAAATTACTATATTACCCTTAATTATTCTTCTTTATTAAGCTTTCTTCTCACCGACATAATTCTGCACAGCCGGATAATTGGTTTTGCCACTTCCCAAAACAGGTATTTTATCAATCTCGATAATTGTCTTGGGCACAGCCAACTCGCTTACACCTGAGCGCGACGCATAAGTTGAAAGATCCTTCTTCTTTGCTCCTTTTTGCGTAGTGACCAAAATAAGCTGCTCGCCTTTACGCTGGTCGGGAATAGCCACAACTGCATTTTGCGCATCAGGATAAACTTTATCCACCATATCCTCAGCACTTGCCAGAGACACCATCTCTCCTGCGATTTTGGCAAAGCGCTTGATACGCCCCAATATCGTTATATAGCCGAACTCATCGATAGAAACGATATCCCCTGTGTCATACCAACCATCAACTAAAGCCTCAATCACACCAGGGTTATTAGCACGATAATAGCCCAGCATTACATTAGGCCCTTTTACAAACAACCTCCGCCCCTCTTTCACACCGGGAACATCTTCCAGCCTGTATTCTATGCCTGAAAGCATCCGCCCTACTGTACCGGATTTCATATGCATCGGCGCATTAAAGCTCAAGACCGGAGACGTTTCCGTCGCGCCAAACCCTTCCAGAATTCGCACACCAAATTTATTCATATAAGTCTGGTGTGTTTCTTCCTTAACCTTCTCCGCTCCGGCAAAAATATAACGCATGCGATGAAAATCATATGGATGTGCCCTTCTGGCATAGCCACGCAAAAACGTGTCCGTCCCGAACATAATCGTAGCATTAGTGGAATAAACCAGTTCAGGCACTATACGGTAATGCAACGGACTAGGATAAAGAAAGGTTTTAACTCCCGATAGCACAGGCAACAATGTTCCTACCGTCAAGCCAAAAGAATGAAACATCGGCAAACAGTTAAACGCCACGTCCTGACGGTTGAAATCAACCCGCGAAGAAAGCTGCACAATGTTGCTCATAATATTAGCATGAGACAGTACCACGCCTTTGGGCATGCCTTCCGAACCTGAAGTAAACAACACAACCGCAGGATCACCGGACTTCACATTCGCCTTTTTGTGCACACGCGCCGGATTGGCAAACAACGCATAAAGCTTTCCGCCTATTCCAAGACGCGCCTTAACGTCTTCCAGATAAACAATCTCGGCAACCCCTGACATCTCCTCCACTAGCTCTGTTAAACGCCCCATCTCTATAAAACGCCGTGATGTAAGAATGGTTTTTATACGGGCACTATAGCACGCTGATTTCAGTGCCTTCGTACCGGAAGAAAAATTCAGCATCGCCGGAACACGCCCAAAAGCTTGCAGCCCAAAGAACGTCACCACCGCTGCGACAGAGTTAGGCAACAACACTCCAACATTTTCGCTACGCTGCGTAATCCGCGATAAATACCGCCCCAGCCCCATAGAGCCTTGCAGCAACTTCTTAAACTTCATCGGCTTGAATGCAGTATCTTCTATGATAGCTGTTTTATCCCCGTTGACATGGCACGCTTTCAGAAGTGCTTCATACAGCGTTTGCTCACGGTCTGTGGTGATAAACATCATTTCTTCCATTACGTCATAAAGCTTACGTCCGATTGCTGCCCTGCGCGTACGTCCTTTAATGTCCTGATCAATCTTGAACTGGCGCGGTGGTAAAATCGTGATAGTAATTTTCGGAAAACTCTTCAGCAACACTTTGCCTTTCAACCGCGCAAACTTCGTATGTTGAGTTCCATCAATACGCACAGGCAAAATCATTGCATCAGCCTTATCAGCAATCATTCCCGGCCCTTCATAGATCTTCATCAGTGCCCCGGTTTCCGTTAGACGCCCTTCGGGGAAGATCACACAATGTTTGTCCTTCTCAACCTCTTTAATCAATGATTTGATTGAAAACGGATTTGTAGTATCAATCGGAAACACATCAACTAATTTAAGGAAGAGCTTCACCCAAGACCACTCAGCCACAAAGCTATTCACTGCAAACATCGGTTTTCCCGGTAAAAACGCAGCCAGCAATGGAGGATCAAGCAAAGAAACATGGTTGCTGACAATAACAACTCGCTTTCCTGCTTTGTTAAAATTTTCTAATCCCCGCACTTCAACCTTGTATAAGAGCTTAAACAAACATTGCAGAAAACTTTTGAATAAATAGGCTGGAAGAAGTCTACACACATAAACCGCAACAACCGCATTCATCAACGCAAAAATAAGAAATATCTCACGAATTTCCAGATTTTGCAGAATTAATAATGCGCAAAAAATAGAAGAGGCAAAAATAAAAATCGCATTAATAATAGCACTTCCAGCGATAATACGCGCACGCTTCTTCACCTCTGTGTAATACTGAATAATCGCATTAAGCGGCACAACGAACAAACCACCGGACATAGAAATCATGCATACATCAAACAAAATGCGCCAACTCGCAAAAGATGTGAAAAACGCACCCATACCAATTAATGTATCGCTTGTTTCTATATCACTGGCAAAATACAAATCTATTGAGAAGACTGTAATTCCAAGCGCTGCCAAGGGAACATATACAGCCTCCACGCGCCCTTTCAAAAGCCTGTTATTAAACAACCCGCCAATAGCTACCCCAATAGAGAAAACTACTAAAAACACAGCCAGAACTGTTTCATCTGCACCCAACGTCCCTTTAGTGAAATTAGGAAATTGCACAATAAACATACCGCCTATAAAATAGAACCAGGCAACACCAAACACCGATTGAATAACCCTGCGGTCTTGAGAAAATGTAAAACGCAAAATCCTAAGTGTTTCTGTAAACGGATTAAATACCAGCTTCAGATCAGGAGCTTCAGGAATATTTCCGGGAATAAAACGGCTTGCAAAATAACCTGCAAGACTGACCAAAAGCATTAAAGAGCATATAACCCACAAACCGCTTCCCAATGTAAAAATTGTACCAGCAATTGTTCCGATTAGAATTGCCAGAAACGTACCGGTATTTAGCCATGCATTTCCTGCAATCAACTCCTCAGTTTTGAGATGATCCGGCAAAATCGCATATTTACTCGGTCCAAAAAACGCTGACTGGCTCCCCAGCGCGAAAAGAAC
>JAGLKS010000035.1 GCA_023140905.1 Alphaproteobacteria bacterium
CAATAGTGTTCGGCACGGTTGTTGCTCTTTGATAAATTCATATAGTGTTTGGGCTTCGCTGCTTGATTGTATGACTGCATTGAAGTGTTTACAAGTTATTAGCGCGCAGCATAAACCTCAGCATCGGTTTTGGGCAAACTGGCTTTCGATGTGTTAGTCCTGAATTTTTTGGGCAGCGATATGTGCTTCTAATTCTTCCAGATCGGCCATGCCAATAAAATAATAACAGACCATCTCGTATGTTCGCTTGGTAACTTTCCTGCCCGTCCATAAGCTGATCAGCATGCAGGCAATTATCGCCATATACATCTGTATTTCGATGCCGTTTTTGTTATGACTGATCAGATGACGGCAGCCAAGGACATGCTTGAAGAAGCGGAAGTAAATCTCTATCGTCCATCGATATTTATAAATTGCAGCTATCGTTTCCGGCTCAAGATCGAAACGATCAGTAGCTATTAACAGTGTTTCCTTTTGCTCAGGTCCGCCTCTGCCAGTATGCTGTCGTTTAGTTTTAGGATTACACTTGACTGCAATGATGCGAACGTTTTTAAGTTTCTTCTCAGCTGTTTCACCGCCAAGATCGACTATCCTGTCAAATACAATTTCATCTTTGACAGCCTTGCTGCTTAGCTTCTTGTCTTCTATGATTTTATATATTGCGTTGTCACGGATGCGGCATACGAACGAACTTTTTGTGTTTACTATTTTCTCAAGCAAGCCGTATTTGGCGTAACCGCGGTCGAGGACGTAAATCCTGTTCGGTTGTAATATCGAGGCTAAAACAGCCTTTTCGCTGGTGTTTGCGTCTGTTACTTCCATGCTTACAGGAGTGCCTTTGAGTATCTCATACTGACAGTGTACCTTGATTCCGTTACGGTCGCTGCGCCATAATGCCCATGCCATTTTACCGACAGCTTCTATCAGAGAACCGTCAACAGCAGTGAGCGTTCCCTTTGAACTATCAAAGCCTGGGATAGTTGCAACATTGCCGAGCTTTGTAGAAAGTTCCTGGATGATTTTTTTGAGAAGCTCGCTGTCGAATACTGTGGCCGATTCTGAGAGACTTCCCAAAGATGCACGTGCAGATCCGAAAAACTTTTGGACTTTCTTTAGTTCGCTTACCTGCTGGAGTGATCGAAGTGAGGTGCAGATCGGATTGAACATGTAAAGCAGCAGCAGCGAGGTGTACTGATCCATGTGCAGTTTGCGGTTGTTGGCTTTGTCACGCTGACAGCCAGCATCATGAAGCCTCTCCAGCATCTTGGTGATAGCAGTGAAATATTTAAACCCTTTAAGCTCGTGATCCTGAATTTCTTTGCGCTTTTTATTCATAAACGACATTGAAACACAGCGTCAAGCATCGCGCCAGTTTAAAATAGGTGATTTAGAAAAATATTTTCACGACGCAAATCTAGTGCCGAACACTATTGGGACAGTCACCTATTATACTATTGCTCGCGCGACTCTACGTTTTCTTAAGATTAGGCTGCCTAAGCCAAATAGGATCATGGTTGCTGGTTCTGGAATCATTTCCATCGCTTTAATATCTTGAGATCCTACTGTGAACGAAGACAAGTAATTTCCGTTAAAGCCATAGGCTTTTACATCGTAGCCGACACCAATCCAGACTTCATTCCCAATCACCTCCATGGCTTTAATATCTTGAGACCCGGCCGTAAACGAAGACAAATAATTTCCATTAAAGTCATAGGCTTTTACATCGTAGCCGACACCAACCCAGACTTCACTCGCTGAAATAAAACTAAAGTTAGATATAAGTGCTAGCAAAAGTATCAACTTCTTCATTTCTCATACTCCTATTTTTTTATGGAAAGATCCCTCTAATTATTTTGCGAATGAAAACCTATCGCCATCCCAACTAACCGACTCAATTATATATATATTTCCCGCAAAGTCAAGGGCAATTAAAGGAATTAAAGGGGAGAATTTAAGGTCCGGCGGACGAATGGCGGTTGCTTA
>JAGLKS010000350.1 GCA_023140905.1 Alphaproteobacteria bacterium
AGGTTATGGATTACGGGAAGCTGACTGATAATAACGGCAAAAATGTTGATTTTAGAAATGTTATTTTGATTATGACGACAAATGCTGGAGCTATGGAAATTGCCCGTGCTCCGATTGGTTTTGGCCGCGAAATTGGAGATCAGGATTATGCTGATACAGAAGCGATAACCAAAACGTTTACGCCTGAGTTTCGCAACCGGCTTGATTCTATTATTCCGTTTAAGAATCTGTCTCCTGCGACTGTTGAGCTTGTTGTCGATAAATTCATTATGCAGCTTGAAGCCCAGCTATCTGATAAAAACGTTAGTATTGAACTCAGCAATGCTGCATGCAAATATATAGCAGAAAAAGGTTATGATGTTGCTATGGGCGCTCGTCCTTTGGCCCGTATTATTCAGGAAAAAATCAAACAACCTTTGGCAGAAGAAATATTATTTGGACAACTGCAAAATGGCGGGCTTGTTTCAATCGATTATGATGGAAAAGATTTATCCTTTTCTTATGAGACTATAAAGCATCAAAAACACCGTAACGCTTGGAATACTGCACAAAAAAATACAAAAAAAGAAAAAATTGATTGATGTAGTAACTTCACTCAAGAATAGCACATTTTGCTAGCGAGCCAGTAACACCTGATAGAAATAATATGCATCAGGATCTTGCGGTGAAGAATTTCCTCTAACACAGCCTTGTGATTTCCCTTCCAGCGCGTTATTTGTTGCACTATCCGATAAGCGCGCTTCGTATGAATAACTCCCCTGAAAAAAGTCAACTTCGAAATAATTATCCTCTTGTGTCAGATAATCGCTCTCTTTTGCAATATTGAGCTTCTTATTGATTTCCTTACACATACTTCGTGAAATTCCCGGCAAGATAGCTATTAAATCAGCACAATGATCCTCATTGCATTCATTCCCAATATTTTCACCATCATTTGCACCTGTAAATATCCAGTCTGCCGAAGAAACCTCTTCCGGCCCTGCATAATAAGCCACGCCTGCACCATTAGGATGGAATATATGGCAAGAATAGTCGCTAGGCGCATTTGTATTCACGTAATCTGTATCTGTTCCATCGAAGGGCTGTCGCTCAAAACTAATTTGCGTCTCATCACATTCTTTGGATATCCGCAAAAGCTGTACGCTTTCACGCATAGACTTTGCATAATCGAGAACTTCCGAGATAGAAATAACCGCCCGTTCCCCTGCTATACTACCACCGGAACTGCGCATCATATTTGATACAGCAAAACCAAGCGCGGCAAATAAAGCCACAGCAATGAGGATATAGACTAGAACATTTCCCTGTTCTGATTTAAGATTCATAATGAAGGTTTGCTCGTTTTTGTTTTTGGGCAAAGTGACACACGATTATGCCTGATATATTAGTTATAGTGGTTCCACTATATATCACAGTTTTTGGCATAATTCTTTAGTTTTTAAGGATTTCACACATGCATAAACCTGAAGAAAATCAAACAAAAACCATAAAACACACACACAAGTCCAAGAATATTAATATCTTGATTGCTGAAGATAATGAAATCAATGCAAAACTTATTAAAACAATTTTAGAAAATAAAGGGGTTAATATTCGCCATGCCTGGAATGGTAAGGAAGCATTTGATATCTACACAAACAGCGCTATTGATTTAATCCTTATGGATAT
>JAGLKS010000351.1 GCA_023140905.1 Alphaproteobacteria bacterium
AGGAAAAAACCGTCAGAGCTGCAAACAGGATTCTAAGCCGCTTTGATGCAGTTACTGTACGTGATCAGCACAGCCTAGACCAGCTTAGAATAATTAGGGTTACAAGCAAGAGGATGGAATTTACTGCTGACGCCGCTTTTTCCATGCGTGTTCCTGCTGATGGGAAGGAGTTCTCAGAGTCTGATCAGGCAGAGCTTGATAACATTTTGGAGTTCAAAGATCGTGGTTCTGGTGAGGGCCTTTTGTTCATGAGTGTTCGGCAGTGGCATTTCCCCGGTTTCAGAAATGGCCAAATACTTTTTGACAGATACAAGATAGAACTGGTTAAATTTGTTGATAAAATTCTGCGCGATACAGATTGGCGGATCTGTTTTATCTCAACATGTCAAGGACGTATAGGCTATAGCTTAGACGATGCAGAGTTTGCGGCATCACTGATAAAAGAGCTTACCGATTCGGTGAAAGATCGCATTTATCTTTGCCGGCATGCTTTCATGCCACGGTCATATCCGCTAATAATAAAAAAATGTGCAGATATAGTTTTGAGTATGCGTATGCATTTCATGATATTTTCCATTATGGCTGGGATACCATGTGTTGCCTTGGCCTATGAAAGAAAGTCCTATGAGCTTGCCTGTCAAGTTGGGATCGAGGACTTGTGTCATGAATTGAGAGAGTTGAAATGGGAAGATCTCTGGAAAAGTTTTATTAAAGCAGAAGAGAAAGCATCTGATTTCAGGATAAAGATAAGGAAGGCTCATCAAAGTTTATACAGAAGTTCAATGCGTAACGCAAAAATCCTTCATGAAGTTATAGCGCCTGGTTAAATCAAAGAGAAGAAAATGAAAATAGCCATCATAGCTCCTTACTGGAACCCACCTTCGTTTGAAGGTGGGATAAGTAGGGTAATTTTCGAGCTAAGAAAAATATGGCTTGCCCAAGACCACAAAATCCATGTTTATGCTTCCATTACAAATCAGAATAAATCTGAAGGCATCTTCAAACTCCCGAGTCCACGACTTCCACTTAGCGCGGTTTGGAACAACGCATATTTATCGATATTCTATAAGCTTAGTTTTTACGACATAATATTCTCTCAATCGGCCATAGGATGCCTGTTTACCGATAGGAAGAAATGCGTTCCTTTCATACATACATTGTCTGAGGTTGAGCAGAAAGTTTGGTGGCGTCCCTGGAGGTACACTCACAGGCTGTTAGAAAAATTAGCTTTACGCAAATTGCCAGCCTGTATTGCTTTGTCTGATGATGTTATCAGTTCTTTAGTAAAGGACTATGGTTTTTATAAATCGGTAATCCTTAAAGTTAGTAATGGTGTTGATTATAACAAGTTTACACCTGGCGAAAAAGAAAAAACCAAACAGTTTACTATTTTCACTGCAGGTAGATTTATCCCTAGAAAGCGTTTTGATCTCCTTATTAGAGCATTTGCGCTTCTTGTTAGCAGCCATGATAATGTGGAGTTACTGATAGCTGGGGATGGCCCTTTAAAAAAGGAAATGAAAGCATTAACTACAGAATTAAATATTATGGACAAAGTCAAATTTCTTGGCTTTATCAAAAACAATGAGATGCTGGAGGCGTATAGGGCATCTGCAATTTTTCTTTTACCTTCGAAATCGGA
>JAGLKS010000352.1 GCA_023140905.1 Alphaproteobacteria bacterium
ATTCTCTTTTAAAATCTTCATAAACCGGTCTCCATGGCGATGGCATAAGCGGAATCTCGGTTTTGATTCCCTTTTTCTCCAACTCCCTTTTTGTCCAAGGCAGCCAATGCTTGTCATAGGTCCTTGTTTCCGGGTCCATTGCTTTTTCTTTGTCTGCTGGACAGCCATGGATGATTATACAATTTTTATGGTTCTTTGAACAATTCTGTGGGTAATCTCTGGAATAAAGCATGATTTTGCGTTATTCTGGAGGTATATGATTAATACTACAACACAACATTACGAGCAAATGCTCGGCCTTACGGCTCCTTGGACGGTCTCCGGTATCAATTTGGATACTGAGAATTTACGCTTGTCTATTAGCATAAGTGTTCCTCGGGGAGTTAAATTACCTTGTCCAGTATGCGGCAAACTTTGCTCAAAAGAAGATTATCGGGAAGAGCGCACATGGAGGCATTTAGATGCTATGCAGTTCGAAACTATAATCGTCTGTCGATCCCCTCGCGTTAATTGCCCTAAGCACGGTATTAAAACAGTTAAGGTACCGTGGGCTGATAATTACTCCCGATTTACTTATCTGTTTGAAAAATTCGCTATTGATGTGCTGGAAGCGTCTAAGAATATTACCGCCGCGATAAAGCTGTTAGACATATCCTGGAGGCAGACACACAATATCCAGAAACGCGCCGTTGAGAGAGGTATGATAAGGCGTAAAGATGAAACAATAACTCATGTCGGAATTGACGAAAAAAGTTTCCTTAAGGGCCATTCCTATGCGTCTATTCTAAATGATCTGGATAAGCGCCGAGTATTGGATGTGGTTGAAGGACGAACAATAGAATCTGCAAAATCTCTTCTAAATACAGGGCTTTCTAAAAAACAAAAAGCCGGGATAG
This sequence comes from Alphaproteobacteria bacterium, assembly GCA_023140905.1. Taxonomy (GTDB): domain Bacteria; phylum Pseudomonadota; class Alphaproteobacteria; order Micavibrionales; family Micavibrionaceae; genus UBA1672. The sequence goes on from JAGLKS010000352.1 coordinate 897, forward strand.
AGGCGATTGCTATGGACATGTGGGACGCATTTATGAATGCCTCCGGGGAAATACTTCCTCAAGCTGATATTGTTCATGATAAATACCATGTTGTCGGTTATCTTGGTAAAGCGGTAGACAAAGTCAGAAAAAAAGAAAACAAGGCTATGCTCAAAACCGGAGACGATACGTTAAAAGGCTCAAAATATATTTGGCTTACTAATCCTGAAAATCTAAGCAAGGATGCTAAAAAAACGTTTAGAGAATTTGCTTTAACAGAACTAAAGGTCGGACGGGCATGGTCGATCAAAGAGACATTCAGGCATTTTTGGTTTTACAAGTACAAGGGGTCGGCCGAGAGTTTTTTTCGTAGATGGTATTTTTGGGCGACGCATTCCAGATTAAAGCCGATAATTGAGTCCGCTAAAACCATTAAGCGTCATTTTGAAGGAATAATCGCATATCTCAAACATCATATCACAAATGCAGTTTCTGAAGGAATAAATTCTAAAATACAATCTATTAAAGCAAATGCCAGAGGTTTTAGAAATTTCCAAAATTATCGAATCGCCATCCTCTTCCATTGCGGAAAGCTAAGTCTATACCCATAAAATTGTTCAAAGAACCTAAAAATATAACCCTTGCCAAAACCA
>JAGLKS010000353.1 GCA_023140905.1 Alphaproteobacteria bacterium
GTCTCATTACATTAATAATTCTACTACTGCAATTTCCGGTTTTGCCCAGTTATGCAAATTTTCTCCCGGAGATGATAATTTTCAAAAATTAATCGAAGTTATTCAAAAAGAAACACTTAGAATTTCAGCTGTTCTGGCAGAATTAGAAGTACTTGCAGAGCGGGCCAATATTAAAACGACAGATTATGTTGGTTTAGCGGATGCCATGTTTGACATTGGAGATGCAGTTCAAAACAGGCTTAATAATTTGATTTCGGACAATTAGGCCCTAAAGAATTGAACCATATGAAAAAAATGTTGTATAACAAAGCAACTGAAATTATATTTGACGGTCTAAAAAATGTAGGAGTAAAGCGGATGTTAAGAAATCTGGTAGTCTTGCTGATCGCCCTGAGCGTTGGTTTTGCATCGCAATCAATTTATGCTCAGCAGAAAGTTAAAGTGGGGAGCAAGGAAGAAGCAGCGAAACTGGAAAAAGAACAGGAAAAAATAAACAAAACTAAAGAGCTTATTAATAGTGCCAACAGCCTATTTAGGTCAAGAGATTATAAAGGGGCTATCAAGAAATACGATGCAGCTATTAAAATAATTCCAAACCACGGTAAGGCATATTATTACCGGGGGATGGCTCTTAAAAAGCTGAGCAAATATAAAGATTCTGAGCGTTCTTTGAAGAAAGCAGCTGAATTTTTGCCGAATGAAGCTGGTCCCTACTATCAACTGGGTTCACTTTATACAAGTATGGGGAACACAACCGATGCAATTAATTTTTTTAATATTGCCATTCAGAAAGATCCTAAATATGTCAAATCATACTATTCTCTGGGGAAAGTGTATTCAAGTGATCGGGTAAAAAACTATAGAAAAGCAATTGATATGTTCAAAATGGCTATTCAATATGATCCTAAATATTCCCTGGCTTATTACGGGTTAGGAAAATCATTGGTAAAAACCAAAGATTATAAAAACGCAATACCAGCTTTCGAGAGTGCGCTCAAAAATACCAAAAAAAGAAAAATGAAAGGCCGCTACTACTTTGAATTGGGAGAAGCGAGATTAAAATCCCGGTCTTATAGTGATGCTATTTCTGCATATAATGATTGTCTTAAGTTTACAACAGAAGCGTTTTTTAAAGGCGGGGCAAATTTTGGCAAAGGCGAGTCATATAAAAGAATGGGCCAAAAAACGAACGCAATTAAATCCTATAAAGAAGCAAAGAGATATGCAAGTTGGCGGGATAACGCTGACTATAAAATAAAAGAGTTACAAGGTAAATTTTAATTTAGTAACATCCCTTGAAAGGAGATGATGAATTAATGATTCATGTTAAGGTGCGCGATAACGAAAATTTTGAAAGAGCATTCAAGCGGTTTACAAAAGCATGTGAGAAAGCTGGTCTAATGTCAGATATCAAAAAACACCAGCACTATGAGAAACCAAGCGAAATGAAAAAGCGCAAAGAGAATGCTGCTCGTCGTAAAATGCGTAAAATGATGCATGATAGATACAGATATAGAAGGTAAGCCACCTTATGGATCTGCTTGCAAAACTGTCTGATGATTTGAAGAAAGCAATGTTGTCTGGCGATCAATTAGCAAAAGACACAATTCGCTCCATTAAGGGGGCGATTAAATATGCTGAAATTGAAAAAGGCGAAGTTTTGCAGGATGAAGAAGTATCTCAGATTGTACAGAAAGCAGCAAAACAAAGAAAAGAATCCATAACACAATATGAAGAAGCCGGTCGTGATGATTTGGCTCTAAAAGAAAAAAATGAGTTGGCAATAATTGAACAATATTTGCCTGATCAACTTTCTGACGAAGAATTAGAAAAAATTATCAGTGATGCTATCAATGAATCCAGTGCTTCTTCAATGGCGGACATTGGCAAAGTGATGTCCAGGATCATGC
>JAGLKS010000354.1 GCA_023140905.1 Alphaproteobacteria bacterium
AGCGTTTCATAAGAACCACCGGGTAAATCTGTCCTTCCGATTGAGCCTGCGAACAAAGTGTCTCCAACGAAGACATTGTTATCTATGTAATAGCAAACACAACCGGGTGAATGCCCTGGGGTATGAATGACGGTAATAGACTTATTACCTAAAGAAATTTTTTCACCGTTATTGACATATTTATTAACTTCCGGTTTGGAGATAGGCTTGAGTCCAAACGCTGAAGCCTGCTCACTTGCATTATCAACAAGAAACAAATCATCTTTGTGGAGAATGAAATCTATCTTGAAATGGTCCTGTATCTCTTTTACACCTCCTACATGGTCAAAATGTGCGTGTGTATTGATAATAAATTTTGGTTTGAGTCCTTCTTTTTCTATGGTACTGATAATTTCATCTGCATTATCTCCCGGGTCGATAATGGCAGCTTCTTTTGTGTCCTCGCACCCAATTATATAACAATTTACTTCCAGGGGACCTACTACAATATTCTTAATTAACATTAAAGTATTCTCTTAAAAAAAACTGAAAAAGCCGGTAGTTTCCGGTTGTGTTCTTGTGTATACCGCTTTTGTCATATCCGAATTCCTTTATCGGGTATCTAACAGGCTTGTTCATCCTAGATTCCCGCTGAAAGCATGCGGGAATGACAGCTTTGAGGCAATAATATAAACGCGCAAAAACCTGAGAGGACACTACTGTGAGAAAGTACGAATATTCATTTTAAGCATAAATGCCATTTTTGTTCAACTTATAAATTTGTTATTTTTTTCTCGGGAACAAGAATTCAGAGTATTTCAATTTATTAAGAAAATTTACAGCTGTTTTGTACAAGGTTCACGGTTTTTTTGCTTCATTTTCATTGATTTTATGCTATTATCCGTTTTATTTGCCTTACACGAATACTAATTATTACCAGGGAGAAAAATTATGATAGTGGCTGAGTCAAAACCGTTTAAAGAGATATATGAATTGGTTAAAGACTTCAGTAGGGTTTGTGTAATTGGCTGTGGAGATTGCGTAACGGTATGTCATACCGGCGGTCAAAAACAGGTAGAAGAGCTCGCATTAAAATTACGCATCGCGGCGAAAAGAGACGGTCGAAAGCTTGAGGTAAAAGAGGAGACGGTTTTAAGGCAGTGTGAGCAGGAGTATGTAGAACCAATAGTGAATTATATTAATGATTATGACGCAGTAGTTTCTATAGCGTGTGGTGTAGGAGTTCAGACATTAGCTGAGAAATATACACCGTCAAGGGTATTGCCGGGACTAAATACTACTTTTATGGGCGCACCGGTAGAGCCCGGGTTGTTTCTGGAGCGATGTGCCGGTTGTGGTGATTGCGTGCTTGATAGAACAGGTGGTTTTTGTCCTGTAAGCAGATGTTCAAAAAGTTTGATGAACGGTCCATGTGGAGGATCAATGGGCGGTAAATGTGAAGTGGCGGAAGACGTACCGTGTGTATGGAATCAAATATACGTCCAGCTTGACAAGCAGCAAACTATGCATTATATGGACGACATTAGTCCGCCGAAAAATTGGTCGGTAAGCACGGGTAGTAAGCCGCGTAAATTAGAAATCAAACATCTTCAAATGGAGAAGGAATAATGGATCAACCAGTTATGATTAAGGATGGCGTTTATTGGATTGGCGCACTGGATCCGGGTCTTGTTGTATTTGACATCGTTATACCAACAAAGCACGGTACAACGTATAATGCTTATCTGGTCCGAGGCGAGAAGATAGCGGTCATAGAAACGGTAAAATCATATTGTGTCGACGGCTTTATTTCAAAAATAAGATCGTTAGTCAGGCCGGAAGATATTGATTATATAATTATCAATCACACAG
>JAGLKS010000355.1 GCA_023140905.1 Alphaproteobacteria bacterium
CAGCATCAATAATAGCCTTGTCATCTTTAAGACTTGTATACATATGCCCTGACTTCGGAATGGCCACGCGGGAAATTTCACCCCGTACGCGCACTCGACTGTAATGCTCTTCCACCGTGTGTTTCAGGGAGAATGCAAGCTCTGATACAGAGAATTCAGGGATGTTACTTTGCACCGTTTTCGCTCCTTTGTTGTTAAACTACTATAAAATTCATAAAAACGCCGTACGTATTCACTATAAATCCTAATGACGCATGTATTGGCTGTATACGGCTACTAATTTACATCTTCTTTTTCTATTATGTCTTATAATCCAAGAATATCAAGGGGTAGAGCGAAGTAGACTTGTTTTTTTATGCGTGCATGCTAAAAAGAAGCTCAAGAATAGTAAAATGACATTAAACATCAAGGAGCAAAGCACATGGATATTTTGTTGATTGGATCAGGTGGACGTGAACACGCATTAGCTTGGAAACTGGCTCAATCCGCGCGTTGCAACAAATTGTATTGTGCTCCTGGAAACGCAGGAATAGAAGAACAAGCTCAATGCGCACCTATAGAGGTGCATGAAATCGACAAAATAGTGTCATTTGTAAAAGAAAAGAATATCGACTTTGTTATAGTTGGCCCGGAGACTCCACTTGTTGATGGAATGGCAGACCCATTTTTGGCTCAGGGCATTCCTGTGTTTGGCCCCGATAAGAAAGCGGCGCAACTTGAGGGATCTAAGGGGTTTATGAAAGATTTATGCGCCAAATATGACATCCCATCAGCCAAATATGGCCGCTTTAAAATCTTAGACGATGCCCAAAAGTTTATTGAAGAGACAGGTGCCCCGATTGTTGTTAAAACAGATGGTCTGGCCGCTGGTAAAGGTGTGATTATTTGCGAAACAACAGATCAGGCTGTAGAGGCAGCCAGAGGAATGTTGGAAGACGCTATGTTTGGCGATGCCGGAACAGAGATTATTATAGAAGAATTTCTTGAAGGTGAGGAAGTTAGCTTTTTTGCCTTGGCGGATGGAAAAACAGTTCTGCCGCTGGCCTCTGCGCAAGATCATAAACGCGTGGGAGACGGTGATACAGGCCTAAATACGGGCGGTATGGGTGCCTATTCTCCGGCGCATTTTATGACAGCCGAGATGGAAAAGCAGATCATTGAAGATCTGATCGAGCCAACAATTGCTGGAATGACTGCGGAAGGGTGTCCTTTTACAGGCGTACTCTTTGCTGGATTGATGGTGAAAGACGGAAAAGCGAAGCTTTTAGAATATAACGTACGTTTCGGAGATCCAGAGTGTCAGTCACTTATGATGCGTCTGGAAGGTGATTTGGTCGATATTTTATATGCGGCTGCGCAAGGGCGTTTGGAAGAAATTAAAGATCAGGTGACTTGGTCGGATAATGCTGCTATGTGCGTTGTTATGGCATCAAATGGTTATCCTGAAAGCTATGAAAAGAACACGCCAATTCGTGGTCTTGATGAAGCTAATGCTGTAGATGAAGCATATGTCTTTCATGCAGGTACAAAGAGAGATGAAAACGGCGGAATTGTTAGCTTTGGTGGCCGTGTACTTGGGGTGACGGCTAAAGGCAAAACGATTGCGCAAGCTCAAAAACGAGCTTATGAGGCTGTCGATAAGATTGATTGGCCGAAAGGGTTTTGTCGCCATGATATCGGCTGGCGCGCTTTATAAATCTTTGTAGTTTATCGCCGCGCCTTAAAGAAATCCTTTAAAAGCAGGCTGCATTCTTCTTCCAGCAAACCATAGGATATAATGGGCTTGTGATGGCAGGTTAGTTGATCGTAAAAACGACTGCCATGTAAAACTCCGCCACTTTTAGGATCGGAAGCACCAAAAACAACACACTGTACGCGTGCAAAAGACAAGGCTGCTGCGCACATCGTGCATGGTTCTAATGTCACGTACAACCGCGAGCCCGGTACCCTCTGCGCTCCG
>JAGLKS010000356.1 GCA_023140905.1 Alphaproteobacteria bacterium
GGTTCCTGTAAGTCCGGCTCAACATCGCCACCACGAATAGATGTTGTTCTCAAAGGCGTTTCGGGATTTCCGTCATGCAGGAATTTCATATCTAAATCCATGATAACTTCGTCATGCCACGTCACTTCCGCACTTCCTGTATCGGTGAATGTGCCAAGAACAGCAGCTTCCACACCTCGTTTTGCCAGAAAGCCCACAAGTTTATCCACATTTTCAGGAGGAACTGCCAAAGTCATCCGTTCCTGACTTTCAGATATCCAGATTTCCCAAGGAGAAAGCCCCGGATATTTAAGCAGAACTTTTTCCAGCTCTACATGAAAACCGCCTGACTCTTCTGCCATTTCACCTACAGATGAGGATAGACCACCGGCACCATTATCTGTAATTGCATTATACCAACCTAAATCACGGATTTCCTTAATCAGCGCATCGGACATTTTCTTTTGTGTAATTGGATCACCAATTTGCACCGCTGTAGCCGGAGAACCTTCATCCAAAGCTTCAGAAGAGAATGTTGCGCCATGAATACCATCAGCACCAACACGCCCGCCGGTAACTACTATTTTATCACCCGGACGGGCTTCTTTAACATGGCTAGGTTTACCGTTAATTTCACGTGGAATAAGGCCAACAGTTCCTACAAAGATCAGAGGCTTTCCTGCATAGCGATCATCAAAGAACAAAAAACCGGAAGGCGTTGGAATACCTGAGCAATTACCGCCAGATTCCACACCTGCTACCACACCATTCATAATATTTGCAGGAGAAAGCAGGGCATCTGCACATTCTTTATCCCGGAAATAATTTGGCTTTTCGCGTGGATCGGCTAGACAAAATCCATAGCGGTTAATAATAGGTTTAGCGCCTTGACCAAATCCCATACAATCGCGGTTAACACCGACAATTCCTGTAACAGCCCCTCCAAACGGATCAAGCGCAGAAGGAGAGTTATGCGTTTCGACTTTATCTGTAATCATATATTCATCATCAAAAACAATACCGCCGGAATTATCGGAAAAAACTGAAATACAGAAATCATCATCTCCACGTTCTTCTCTAATTTCCTTAGTCGCACGCTTGATATAATGCTTATACAAACCGTCTGTAACTTCATCTATCGGAGACGCAAATATTGTATGTTTACAATGCTCGGACCATGTCTGAGCCAGTGTCTCAATTTCAATATCCGTAGGAGCGCGGCATTGCTTTTTGAAATATTCCTGTACAGCTTTCATATAAAGAAGGGACATCCCCAAAGGCCCACGGCGGGACCCGTCTTTATTAGCAATTCCTGATTTTCCGATTACTTCCAGATCAGCATCAGAGATATCCAGATTTACACTATCAGCTACAACATCTTTATTGCTCAGATTAACTCTGGGAATAACAATATCCATCCCACCATCCGCGTCATATTCTTGCTTACTTTTGATTGAAATGCGCTGAATTAGTTTATTAGAAAACGTTTCAGCAAGTTCTTCTACCTGCTGACGTGTAACATCTCCCTTAATCAAATACAGGCGCGAGGAATAGCAACTATGGCCTTCGCCTTTTTTGTGTGGCGCGACCAGTTCTAAAATCTCGGATGTTGTATTACCGATATTATCCGTTACCCCCGGTAGATAACCAATCTCCAAAGCCCAATCAAAATCCTGTGGTGTCTCATTGACTTTCTGCGTTACAGGATTTGCCAAAGCACTAGCAAAATCAGCGTTTTGCGCATCAGGATTTTCGCTTGTATAAACATCTAGTGCCCGCACTTGAGACTTAACGCTTATCGTATCAAACATTTTCTCAATCTTACGTGCCCGTCCATCGTCTTTATGGGCTAGAATTTCTATTCGAGTATGCATATAATCTTTCGGGTTCCGTATTGATTTTTCGTATATGCGCCGATTAAATAGGAGTCTACCGTATATTTCAATACTCTATTGTTCAAACGACGCTTAAACACACATAATGCTTTGAGTTTATACAAGAAACATATAGTAATTTGACTTAAGAA
>JAGLKS010000357.1 GCA_023140905.1 Alphaproteobacteria bacterium
CGCTGGAGGATAGGCAGCTTCAAAGTCGAAAACTCACGACGCTTGATAATAAGCTGTTGCTTTCCGCTGGCGCCAGCGTGTTGCAGGATATGGGCTATACAATTGATGAGTCTAATGTAGGCCTGGGTGTACTAACGGCATCCAAGCAAGCAGATGCAAAAGATGCAGGACAGATTGCAGGAGCGATTGCATTGGCGCTTTTGACAGGCACCGTAACTCCAACTGACAAAGAACAGAAAATACGAATTTGCCTGGTAGTTCAGGAAGCGCTCGACGATCAGACGTCTTCGGTTGCTAGAATTACAATTCAGAGGGTGATCTGGAATACGCAAGGACAGATCTCCCGGGTAGAAAGCATTCATGCGCCGGAATTGTATCAGGCCTTTTTCGATAAACTTTCTAAAGCGACATTCTTGGAGTCTAACCAGATATGAGAATAAGAAAATATGGATGGGCATTGATTGTGGTTATGATGCTGTTAGTGGGTTGTGCTACACAAAATTCTCATGTGCTCTCCGGAGGCAGTGCCGTCGAATTACGCAGTTTTCAAACACGAGCGTTTGATACCACCGACAAACATAAAATGATGCGCACAACAATCGCGGTGCTGCAGGATTTGGGCTTTATTATCGATAAGGTTGATGAGGATCTTGGGCTGGTTACAGGTACTAAGTTAAGTGGCTATCAGATTCGCATGACCGTTATTGTGCAACCTCGAGGCGAAAAACAATTGGCTGTAAGAGCCAGTGGAATTTACAACAACAGAGCAATCGAAGATCCCATGCCCTACCAAAATTTCTTCACCACCCTGGAAAAAGGTATTTTCTTGACAGCACAGAAAATCGATTAACCCAATACCTCTCAGCTGTTCACAACAGTAAGATTTATCACTCCCATTACCAAGCCTGTCCCGGTGAAGTCATTTCAGTCGATAGGCTGTTACGGTAGGTATACGAACCGTGGCAAAGGAAAACGGGAAAAGCGGAAACATTCAACCACTGCTATAAACCTTTCTGATGTATCTGCCGAATTTGTTTAATACTTTCAGATATTAATTTTGATTGTTAAACTCATCTTTGCTACAATAGTTTTATTGCTGAGAAAAGTTCAAAGCGGGGGTAATATTGGGGGTAACATACTTTTATTAAGTAAATAGTTTTTATAATATTAAACAATTAGACATTGTTTTTGAAGGACTCTCTCTCCGCCACAGTTTTTAGGGGACAGATTTTAAATCTGTCCCCGTTTTTTATTAAGCTGTAATAGTTGCGTATCAACCCTATCCTTCAACTTCTTTATATTCACCACAAAAAAACGTTCCACTGCTGCTTATCGTCTCGTTATGACAGATAACTGTACAACCTGACTGCAGCGCCCTACTTGAAGTTTATACTTTTGAACTGACGCTTGACTTCAGGACCGGCAGGCCGCGTACAGGCGTATTCAAAAAGTACCAGGCTGCACATTTCCCCCAATATTTATAATTAAACCGGCTTTCTCCTGTCTACACTTCTTTGTCCAGTCTTAATAACCTTTTAGTTATTAATTGTTCTTTTGTTCCAGAAAGATGCATTTTTTCTGTAAA
>JAGLKS010000358.1 GCA_023140905.1 Alphaproteobacteria bacterium
CTACGCCCCTCCAAGGAGGGGAATAAAGGTAATAATTTTATTGAATTTGATAAACATTAGAGTTTATAGACAGACTAATTAAAATCAATAGACATATGTCAATCTAATGTTCTCTAAATATTTATTCCCCGAACAGTATCAGGCATGCATCCCACCATCCATTAAAATGTTTTCGCCATTGATATAGGCCGATGCTTCAGAAGCAAGCAAGACTATAAGGCCTTTAATATCATCATTGTTTGCCATCCTCCTGCCCGATGGAACTTTTTTACAATAGTTTTCCAAAAATCGTTGCGGCTGATCATTAAATAATCCACCCGGGCTTATACAATTTGCACGGATATTCTTGTCTGCCAGTACACGGGTTAAATAGCGGGTCAGATTGATCAAGCCTGCATTGTGAAAAAAATAATCCGGTGATGGATCCCCCATATTTGTCCCTTCGTAATTTGACAGATCTGGGCCAAACATACCCATCATAGAACTAATATTGATGATGCTTCCCCCACCGCTCTGAGCGATCAGGTCAGTCATTTCGCGCAGGATATCCATCATACCCGTGGCGTTAACGCGCATTGACTCGGCAAATTGTTCCATTGGCGCATTATAACCCTTCATAGGCCGGGTAACGGCATTATTCACAAAAACATCTAGCTGCCCGAACTTGTTTTGGATTTGATGTTTTAAGGCCATTACAGATTTATGGTCGGCCTGGTCAACCCGCATAGCATGAACATCCAGACCTTTGTCACGAAATTCTTCCGCAACTTTTTGCCCGGCATCAAGATTGCGTGAAGCAGTTATGACCGTGCCATCGGCTTCTGCAAGTCCTTCAACAATTGTTTTGCCATAAAGACCGGCTCCTCCCGTAACAATAATAATTTTATTCTTTAAACTTAGTAATTCTTTAACATTCATTGTTTTACATTAAAATTAGTTAGTAACCATCTTTTTAATTGATTTCAATTTTATGATTGCTATTTAACAACCTTACCCGCCTAAATGCGCGTTCATTCTATAAGACAACTTTTTACAAATATACGAGTACACAATTGTATTAAATGTATAATTTTCCCTTCACTATTGAAAAGAAATCTCAATAGAGTCCATCATTACATATCCTTCAGGCAACCTTGAGCGGTCCAATACATAATCTTCACCAGCACGAAGCAGATGCGGATTTCCCTCAAGAGGTACAACCGGAAAAACGTCAAGAGGAAATAAAACAAAAATAATATTACAATTGAGATTTAAAAGTACATCAGTAGCCTTTCCCATACCATACCGATCTGTTCGGCTTGCATGTGAGCCGATACATATCCACTGATCTGAATCTGGTACTAGGTTTATATGTTGTACAGACCAGTCTGACGTAATCATTAATGGTTGTTTGATAAGAATACTGTTTACAAACTTTTGCCCAACTTTTGCTTGTGCAAGCAGGTAAAGATTGGCGCCTCGAAGCGTAACCTCGCCTTTTAACCGTACGGTAATGTGCGCATTTGTCCAATCGAGTGGATATCCGCCATTTATAAATTGGTTTATACCGCCTTTTTCTTTGCTATTAGCATATCCTTCAACCGTTGTAAAAAGACTAAATAATAAATGGAGACAACCGCCACCTGGAGGTGCATGATTATAATCAACCCACCAGGGACTTTTGGAGACTATGGCGCTTTTTTTAGTTTGCAGGGCAAGAGACCCGTCGATTGTGTTATTATTCCATCCGATCCAACCTCCGGAGCCGTTGTCAAAATTTTCGATATACTTCATGAGCCATTGTGCCGTTTTATATGCTATCCATTATTTTGACAAAGTAATAGTTTTTCCTCCATTTTCAAGACTCTCTTTTGCACCAATTAATGTGCGGATAATATTTTCAGTTTTCTCAAAAGGCAGGCGTGATCTTCCTTCCTTTACCGATCGAACAAACTCGATAAGATTATCACGAAACATTGCATACGAG
>JAGLKS010000359.1 GCA_023140905.1 Alphaproteobacteria bacterium
GGGTGACAGCTGAATATGGTATGCTGCCACGTTCGACACATTCTCGGATGGATCGTGAGGCTTTACGTGGAAAACAATCCGGGCGCACGCAGGAAATTCAGCGTCTCATTGCGCGGTCTTTGCGGGCAGTGGTCGATTTAAAGGCTCTGGGTGAGCGTCAAGTGCGTGTGGATTGTGATGTAATCCAAGCGGATGGCGGCACTCGCACAGCTTCGATAACGGGTGGGTATATTGCTCTAGCATTGGCATTTCAGCATTTGGTAAATATTGGTGTGTTAGAAAACACACCCCTTATTGATAGTGTCTCAGCAATTTCTTGCGGTGTTTATAAAGGTGAACCTGTCATGGATCTTGATTATGTTGAGGACTCGGATGCTGATACGGATGCAAATTTTGTTATTACCGGTAAAGGTGGAATTTGTGAAATTCAAGGAACGGCAGAAAAAGAGCCGTTTAGTGAAGATGAGTTTTTAACGCTCCTTAATTTGGCTAAGAAGGGATGTGGTGAATTGCGTTCTATTCAGGAAAGTGTTTTGAAAGAATAATGAGCTAATCATAAATACATGGATTAAGATTGGAAAAAGAAAATGCGCGTATTTCAGAGCGATGAGCTGTTGATCGCAACACATAATAAAGGCAAGGCCAGAGAAATGTTGGCGCTGTTGAAGCCTTATGTACGTAAGTTTTATACATCAGCAGATTTTGGGTTGCCGGAGCCTGAAGAGACGGGCGTTACTTTTGCTGAAAATGCGAAAATTAAAGCTCGGTCAGCAGCTAAAATAAGCGGGAAGGTTGCTTTGGCGGATGATAGTGGTTTGGCAGTGAATGCATTGCATGGTGCTCCGGGGATTTATTCTGCACGCTGGGCCGGGGAAGGCCGGAACTTTGATAAGGCTATGTTGAAAGTGCATGAGTCTTTAGCTGATTCAATTGATCGTAGCGCTTATTTTATATGTGTCCTTGCTATGGGGTGGCCAGACGGTCACACTGAAGTTTTTGAAGGCCGCATAAATGGTCAGATTGTGTGGCCCAAGCGTGGAGATAACGGGTTTGGCTATGATCCAATATTTCAGCCAGATGGGTGCGAGGTGACATTTGGCCAGATAGAGCCGGATCAGAAACATAAGATTTCTCACCGCGCCAAAGCATTTAAGCGTCTGGTGAATGAATGCTTTAAGTAATTTAAGGAGCAATATGTATGTTTCGGCCAGAGCAAATGGGTGTCTATATTCACTGGCCATTTTGTAAGGCGCGTTGTCCATATTGTGATTTCAATACATATATTCGTCAGCATGATTTTGATGAAGAGATATGGTTGGATGCTTATCTCAAATCTTTGGATTCTTATGCACAGTTATTACCGAATAAAGAGGTTGTTTCTATTTTTTTTGGTGGTGGTACACCGTCATTAATGTCAGTGCAAGCTGTGGGACAGGTCATTGATTATGTGTGTAAACATTGGCGGGTTGTCGATGATGTCGAAGTGACATTGGAAGCAAATCCAACAAGTATTGAGAATGCTAAGTTACAAGGATTTGCCAAGGCTGGTGTTAATCGTTTATCGCTAGGGGTGCAGTCTCTTAATGATAAAGGCTTAAAACTTTTAGGGAGGCAGCATAATGTTGATGAGGCTTTAAGGGCGTTGGATTTAGCGGAGCGGTATTTCTCCCAGTATAATTTTGATTTGATCTATGCAAGGCCAGATCAGAGTTTAACAGAGTGGGAAGATGAGTTAAAATATGCGGTTTCTTTGGGAGCTGCTCATATGTCGCTTTATCAACTTACTATTGCAGGGCAGACACCGTTTTACAAACGTATGAAGCGCGGAGAGCTTGTTGTTACCGGAGAAATTGAAGGCGCTCAATTTTATCGTCTTACTCAGGATATAATGGACGCTGCGGGGCTGCCAGCTTATGAGGTGTCTAATCATGCGCGCATTGGACAGGAATGTCAGCATAATTTAGTTTATTGGCATATGGCTGATTACATAGGAATTGGTGCTGGGGCGCATGGGCGATATATGTTGGATGGAGAAAAATACGCTACATGTGATAAGAAAAAGCCGGAGCATTGGCTAGAATATGTGAGGAATCAAGGTATGGGGTTTGATATTAAACATGTTGAAAAACTCAGTAAACAGGACCGGTTTTATGAAGCACTTTTGATGGGGTTTCGTTTATCTAAGGGGGTATC
>JAGLKS010000036.1 GCA_023140905.1 Alphaproteobacteria bacterium
AACGCGATCATCTTTTTTTATTGCATTTGCAATAGTTTTTAAGGCTTTGTTTATGTCATCATTGTAACTAATACTGAAGAGTATATCCTGACGGCGTGTGTTATTGCGCGAGAAATTCTCAATATCTGTGTTCCATAGATTACTATTTGGCACGAAAAGGTAAGTATTCTTTGAGGTAGAAAATTCAGTTGCGAATAATCCCAAGGATTTAACAGAGCCTGAAACTTTACCACATGAGATATAATCACCAACATTAAACGGACGCAAGATCAAGAGCATAACTCCAGCAGAGATGTTACTAAGCGTTCCTTGTAATGCTAAAGCAATAGCCAGACCAGCTGCACCTAATACAGCAAGCAAACTGGCAGTAGGGAAGCCAAAAATCTGTAAAACGGCAACAATAGCAAAAATAAAAATACCGTATTTTGCAATCCCACCTAGGAAACTTCTGATTGTGCTATCAAGATGTTCTATTTTTTCTACAAACTTTTGTAGCTGGTTTCCAGCGTACCAGCCAGCACCTACAATAATTGCGGCATATACAACATTTGTTGTGATTGTAATGAATGTTTCCATGATTTTTCGTCCTTTATTTCGCCGTTTTTTTTCTATAACTCGATTCTTAGAAATTCTTTAAGCATAAGGGTTTTTGCTGGCGCGAACCAATAAACGCAACGGCACACCGTCAATATCATAATCTTTCCGTAACCCGTTAGTAATATAGCGTTTATAGGAGTCCGGGAGTTCTTTTGGGCGTGAAACCCAAAGGGCAAATGTCGGCGGTCTGGTTTTAATTTGCGTAATATATTTTAAACGGTTATGACGGCCAGCAACCAGCGGTGCAGGGTTTTGGCTTTCCATATGGGCAAGCCAGCGGTTTAGCCCTCCTGTGCCAATGCGTTTATTCCACGTGGTATACGTACGTAAAGCTTTATAGAATAACTTATCGATATTACGGCCATTCTTAGCACTTATTGTTGCAAATTCTATGCCTTTGGTTTGGGATAGGGAGTGCCCAAGTTTATATTTTATTTCTTCCAGTCTATCGGATCGGTCTTTTATAGTGTCCCATTTATTGACAGCGAGCACCAAAGCTCGCCCTTCATCAATGACATGTTGGGCTATTTGTACATCTTGTTTTTCTAATGGCGTGTTAGCATCCATGACTAAAATAACAATTTGCGCTAGACGGATTGCGCGGAAAGAATCCTCGGTGGACATTTTCTCAATATGGTCAATTATTCTGGATTTTCGTCGCAAGCCTGCTGTATCTACCAGTTTGAAATTGCGTCCTTCATAAGACCAATCAACAGCAATAGCATCTCGCGTGATTCCGGCTTCCGGTCCTGTCATAACGCGCTGTTCTTTAAGAATGGTGTTGAGTAGTGTTGATTTACCAACATTGGGGCGTCCGACAATTGCTATTTTGATAGGTATTTCCGGCGTGTCTTCTTCTTGCTCAAAAGAGAAGTCTTCTTGTCCTTCCAGTTCATCGAGATTTTCAAGAAGAGCATTATCATTTTCGAGTAAGAAATCGTTATCTTCGGCTTCACCTTTTTTGGGAAAATAAGGAATTAGAGTGTTATATAGATCATCAAAGCCGCTATTATGTTCTGCTGACAGGATAACAGGGTCACCAAAGCCCAGAGTGTAAGATTCGCCAATGCCTGCTCGTGTGGCGCGGTCATTCTCGCATTTATTAACAATAAGTATAACAGGTTTGTTCTGGCGGCGTAGAAAAGATGCAAAATGTTTATCCTCAGGTGTAACGCTTTCACGCCCATCAATAACAAATAAAATGATGTCAGCGCGTGTAAGGGCAGCTTCTGTTTGCTGGCGCATGCGGCCTTGTATGGAGTCATCAAAAGATTCTTCAAGGCCTGCTGTATCGATAATATGGATATCCTTATCGAAGAGCACACCTTCAGCTTCGCGCCAGTCGCGTGTTACGCCCGGTGTGTCATTAACAATGGCTAGTTTCTTTCCTGCCAGTTTGTTGAATATTGTTGATTTGCCAACATTCGGGCGGCCTATGATTGCGAGTTTTAACATTTTTTCACATCTTCTATTTTATATGTTTAGCGATAAGCTGTTAAACGGCCATTTTCTCCGAGAATATAAAGCATGTCATTTGCAATAGCAGGGGAGATTTGTACGCTTATTTTGGTTTTTGTATCGCGGATGATTTCTCCATCATGTGAATCAACCTCAATCATGTGGCCATGAGATCCAACCAGAACAAGTCGTCCTCCTGCCATGATCGGAGCACTCCATTGTACAGGATCGTCCTTATGCTTTTCATCTTCAAAGCTAGCCAATTCCGTAATCCAAAAAATGGAACCATCAAGTACGTTAATGCTAATGAGTTGATTTTCTGAAGAAATAACATAGAGCATATTACCAACAATCCATGGTGTACGTGTGCCACCGATTTCTCTTTGCCAGACACGTGTTCCTGTGCGTTCGTCAATTGCAGCGAGTTTGTTATTATAGCTCATTGCTATAATCTTACCCTGATCTATAATCGGCATAGCTGTGATATCGGAAAGGCTTTCCAGGCCACCGCCCAATGTATGTACATTTGAAAGATTATCTGACCAAGCAACAGATCCGTTTTCTACGCGCAAGGCTGTGATTTCACCGGAAGAAAATACTGCAATAACAGTGTTTTGGTTAACGGCAGGGCTGGCAGCTCCTAGTAAGCCTGCTGTTTCACCAACGCCGCTATATTCCCATAAACTTGTTCCATTTATCGCATTAAGCGCGATAAGGCGGCTATCAATCGTGGAGATAAAAAGCCGACCGGAAAGAATGCTTGGTGCAGCGCGGGAAGGCGCTGGCAGGGTTTTATGCCATAAAATTGAACCATCTTTGGGAGATAGGGCCAAAGCTTCACCATATCCATTTGTAACAAAAAGAGTGCTATGAGCATAAGCAACACCGCCTGCAATGACGTCTTCTTTTTCTTCTTTAGACCCGACATCTTGCGACCATAGTTTTTCACCTGTTTGAGCATTAAACGCGCTCAACTTGGCTTTTGTGTCCAATGTAAAGACCATGTTTTCAGCAATTACAGGCTGTGTGTTTAAAGGAATATCTCCTTGACTGCCTTTGCCGATGCTTTGGCTCCATACTTTCTCAGGCATTTTTTCCGAGAAAGATAAATTTTGCATTGAGTGATTTGGAAACCCTCCAGCCTGAGGCCATGACGTGTTTTTCCATGGTTGTGGCAAAACAATATGAATATCTTTTTCTAATGGCACATCAGCAGTAAGCGTTTTTTGTAATTCAAGAATGGATATGCGCTCTCCTTCCAGAGGAGGCGTATCATCAGCAGAGGTGAACATATCCGACACACTAGAGCACGCATTTAGAGCTAATAAAGAAAATACGATAAGTACTGTTTTGTTTCTTCTCATAGCGTTTCCTTCGCTTAATTTATCGTTGTTTAACAAATGGTTGTAGCTTTATACTTAGAGTGTTTGTTGAGCCTAATTTCTTGATGTTTTTTATTTTTATCTGAGGCTGTAAAAAATAAAAGCACAGCACAAATTATTTCTTATTTTGTTCAGCCTGATACAAAATATTGAGGGATTGTGCTTTTTGTTTTAGTCCCTGTGTAGCGCTCGAATCCATGCTTGTAATTTGAGATAGAAATTGGAGCGCTTTCTTATGGTTGTGATTTTGTGTTGCTTCTAATAAAGCAGCATCAAGTAATGCGTTATATTTCCAAGGGTTATTTTCTTCTCTTGATATGGTTTCGTAGCGTGTAATTTTATCAGCAACACTCATTTTTCTATCAATATTAGTCGCCATATATTTTGCTAAAGACACAAGCATGGGATTTTCTTTTTGCTGATTTTTATCTGATTCGATGGTTTGATAA
>JAGLKS010000360.1 GCA_023140905.1 Alphaproteobacteria bacterium
ACATTTTCTTATTTTAGCTGCCGTCATTTTTACTATTGGTGTGTTCGGCATTTTATTAAATCGGAAAAATGTCATTGTTATTTTGATGTCTATCGAATTGATGTTGCTGGCTGTGAATATTAACTTTGTTACATTTTCCAGTTATTTGCATGATTTGACCGGACAGATTTTTGTTATGTTCATACTAACAGTCGCAGCGGCAGAAGCTGCTGTCGGGCTGGCTATTTTTGTTGTTTTCTTCCGCAATAAAGGCTCTATTGCTGTGAAAGATATATCGGAAATGAAAGGCTAGATTTCAAAAAATCTGCACGAGGAGAAATTAAACATGGAAATGATTGCTATCTTTTCTCCCTTTGTGGCTTTTCTGCTAACGGGATTTTTCCCAAAATTTCTTGGAGAAAAAGGCGTTCAGCTCATCACATGCGGAGCTGTTATTCTAGCAACCTTTGCATCTATTGCTTTATTCTTTGATATCAACATCAATGAAGAAATGACGGATAGATCGCATGTTGTTGTTCTAGGACAATGGATCAAAGTAGCTGATTTTTCTGTGCAATGGTCTTTGATGATTGATTCCTTAAGCGTTGTTATGATGTGTATCGTCAACATTATATCAGCGTGCGTTCATGTGTATTCCATTAGCTACATGCGTGATGATCCGTCTAAATCACGCTTTATGAGCTATCTTAGTTTTCTCACTTTTACCATGCTTATATTGGTTACAGCCGGTAATGCTTTGCAGCTTTTCATCGGATGGGAAGGCGTAGGGCTGGCCTCTTATCTCCTGATTGGGTTTTGGCATCACAAACATGCCGCGAATACCGCAGCTATCAAAACTTTTATCATCAATAGAACAGGGGATATGGGGCTTATCCTTGGTATTATCACTCTGTTCTTAACATTTGAGACACTGGATTTTTCTCGAATATTCAGTAATGTAGACACTCACTTGCATGATACATATTCTTTTTTAGGGTTTGATGTTCATGCTCTAACGTTGATTTGCCTGTTACTATTTATAGGAGCTATCGCGAAATCCGCGCAACTTGACTTGCACATATGGCTACCCGATACAATAGAAGGGCCAACGCCTGTTTCTGCGCTTATTCATTCTGCGACGATGGTAACAGCAGGAGTCTTCTTAGTAGCGCGTTTTTCTCCTTTATTTGAATATGCCCCTGTAGCATTGATGATTGTTACAATTATTGGAGCAACGACAGCTTTTGTTGCAGGAACTATTGCGCTCACCCAATTTGATATTAAGCGCATTATTGCGTATTCAACCATGAGCCAACTAGGCTATATGTTTTTTGCCCTTGGTGTATCTGCGTATAGCGCAGCTATGTTTCATCTTGTGACTCATGCATTTTTCAAAGCACTATTATTTCTGGCTGTTGGAAATATTATTCACGCGCTTTCCGGTGAACAGGATATACGCAATATGGGCGGATTACACCGCAAGCTTCCCGTTTCTTATGCGTTTATGTTGATTGGCTCTTTAGCTTTAATCGGAATTTGGCCGTTCGCCGGATTCTTTTCCAGTAATATCATTCTTGAAGCTGCATGGTCAGATCATAGCTGGTTTGGTTATTATGCTTACTGGCTTGGTATAGGTGCTACTTTCATGACAGGGTTTTACATCTGCCGTTTATTATTCATGGTGTTTCATGGAAACTCACGGGTTAATCAAAATATTGCTGAACATGTGCATGAAGCACCTTTTATTATGAATGCACCGCTTCTAGTTTTATCGACGGGTGCTATTCTAGCTGGCGGGTTGTTTTATGGCGGATTTGTAGGTTCTCCAGTTGTTTCTCATCATTTGGAAGTTGATTCCGTCCATAGTGCTAAACATATCCCGGACAAAACGACGCTAAACACAGAAGACATTCATGCAGCTTTAGCTGAAGGTGTTAATACAGCGCGCACAGCTATGAAAGAGAACGGAAATACTATGATAATTAATGTGTGGTCACGTCCTTATTTCTGGCATGATTCAATTTTTGTTCGTGCTGAAAATGATACGATCAAAGCTGCACATAATAATATTCCAAAAAAAATAAAATTCCTGCCCCTTATT
>JAGLKS010000361.1 GCA_023140905.1 Alphaproteobacteria bacterium
ATTGCTTACAATTTTCTCCTGCGTCGCCGCGCCATGAACCCCACGAGCAACCACGGTACAGCACATTGGGCAACGCGTGAAGATCATAGGTGTTATGGTCAATATAATACGGAAGGTGTTTTCCTCGGCACATGCACTGAAACAGGGCAACCATTATTCTTCAAGGGTGAAACAAACGGATTAACTTATGGCCCTGCCGGAAGTGGTAAGGGAATATTTTTTGTCATTTGCGTTTTGCTGCACCTCAAGATGTCGATGATCGTCTCGGACAGCAAAGGGACGAATGCCTGCATTAGCAAACACATGCGGGAAAGGTGGTTTGGGCATAAAACATATTGCAATAATCCGGCAGGACTCTGGACTGATATTCTTGGAAAACCTGCGCGACATAATCCGCTGATCATCCTTGATGATGCATGGAAAGCTGGAAAGACTGCTGATCTCATTACGGATGCACAGGCCTTTGCAAAAATACTCTTACCGGAACCTCCTCAATCCGGTGAGAATGAATTTTTCCGCCAAGCATCGAGAACCTTGATTGTCTTTTGTTTTCTGTATATCACAACGCGCGATAACGGCGAAGTCTTGACACTCACCGCCACACTTAAATTATTACGCAATGAAAATGCCTTGAAAGAGGCGCTTTATGTTGCAGCATGCTCTGATCTTCTTTCCGGTGATCTGGCCGATATTGCCAATGACCTGTTGCAAAGGGTTGAAGTGCCTGACAAGCGGCAATGGGAGTCATTTCGCAGTGGCGCGGTACAGTCGATGGATGAATATTCTGCAAGTGGCTGGTTAGCGGAAGCAACCAGCACATGTGATTATCGCTATAGTGAACTAAAAGAAAAACGCGCAACCGTTTACTGGATTACAGATTCAAGCAAAGCGGAAATCTACGCCAAATGGCAAGGGCTGGAAAGCTACAGCGCTATGCGGCAATTGATGTTGTCTAACAAAAAGAGCCCGCCAGTCTTATTTCTTTTGGATGAGGCCACAAATGCACGTTTTGATGCCCTTGTCGGAAAATTAACGATCCTGCGTGAATATGGCTGTCTCGTTTGGTTTGTAATCCAAGAATTCGAAGAATATGTGAGAGCATACGGCAAAGAACGCCTTGAAACATTATTCAGTCAAACGGAATGCAAGCAATTTATTTGTGGCAACGGTATTTCTCAAAAAACCGCCGAGTTAATTTCAAAAATGCTTGGTAACCAAACTATTAAAGCAAATCAATATGCGCTTGGGCATGATTGGCATGATCCCGTCAGATATAGCCTCGGAGAAACGTCGCGCCCGTTAATGACGGCGGATGAAGTCCGCAGATATAACGGCAATATCATCCTGATTAAAAACCAGCCGCCCATTCTGACAGACAAAGTGGGTTATCATGAAGTCTCACCTTGGTACAAACGCGCTACGCGTAATCCGATGCACGGCATGAAAAAATTCAAGGGAAGAATTCGCCTTTGGCTCAAATACTAACCGACAATAATGGAGGCCTTTATGCTCTTTTTTCAAAGTAAAGCCCGTGTGGCAGGATATCGCGCTGTTCGCAAAAGAAGAGATTACAGCAATCTACCCTTTATTCTGTTATGGTTTTTTCGTCCAATATTGATTGTTGCCCTGCTTAGTTTGGGC
>JAGLKS010000362.1 GCA_023140905.1 Alphaproteobacteria bacterium
TTGAGTTGCTGAGGGCTTGATGCATAAAGAATTGACATCAAAAATTGGCATAATTTTGGAGGGAGGAGGTGGAATAAGGGGTTTCCAATTAAAATTGGAAAACGTTTCCAATTAAGAGTAAAGCGTAATCAAGAATATTTGTCAAAAATCTATATATAGTTGCCAGATCACATAAAAAACCGTATAGCTTATATAACATATACAATGGTAGTGTTAAAATGAATAAAGACTCTGAAGAAAACGTATTAAAGATTCTTGCCAATCCGATAAGGGAAAACATTGTCAGGAGCTTGCACAAAGATAAACTGTCGTTTACACATCTTATGCAGATTACAAACTGCAAAACAGGGCAGTTGAGCTTTCATTTGAACAAACTGGGCAATCTTATAGAGCAAGACGAATTAAAAAGATACAGCCTTTCTGACCGGGGAAGGGAGGTAGGTGAGACGATACTTCCTCGTTTAGAAAAAGGCGAACTTGCTGCATCTGAAAAGGAGATAGAGGTAGGTTTTGCCCTCAAACAATTCGTAGAATCTTTTGTATATTTTATAAGTAGCTGTATCTATGCGGTAAAATATGTGCTTATTCACACATGGAAATATTTGGTTAGTGGCAGCAGGTTCTTCTATGTAAGGGCCCCCGGTTTTTTGCAGCGTCATGCAGTTGGCAACATAAAATCTTTTAATGGGATGTTAAAACAAATGTATACTGTAATTGTAAATTCTTTGAAACAAATTGTCATTTCAGCTATGAAATATTTTAGATACTCGATAAATCCTTTAATTAGCTATTCTTTTATGATAATCGGGCTTATGCTATTCATACCAGCACTATTTGTATCTGTAAGTCCCGGTTTCGATCATCTGCTAAGTTCAGTGGCTGAAGATGGGAAGCCGGTTTTATCTGAGGATGGGATAGATCTGGCTAACCAATTGTATGAAGATGAAATGCTTCCCAATCAGGCACACTATCAGAATAATTATAGTTCTGAATCCTACCAATCTATGAATTACATAAACATGTTAGGCTATCCTCTTACTGCAAAGAAAGTAAAGACATGGCAAAGGGAAGTAGTTAAGGGGCGGATACAGTTTGTTAAAGACATGGTATTTGCTGTGCTGAGCAGTTCTTTTGTGATGATACTTATTGGGAGTATACTGGCTTTTGCAAAGAAAATGGTGCAAAAAAGACTTCTTTTATCAACGATATTTTCGTCAATGTTACTTACCATCGCTTCAGCATTCCTGTTAATTAGTATGAATTCCACATTTATGACAATCAGATTATCAGAAAATGCTATTTCGGGATATGCTATATTTGGTTCTGCTTCAGCACTGGTTAGAAATTTGATTATTGTGCTTTTGTTGATTGTAATTTCATCATCTTCTTTGCACATACACTCAAAAATAAAGAGAAATGATTTCTATTGATTAAATCTGGTGGTGATAAATTATATGCGACATGCAGATAGCAAGAAGAAAGGGGACACGGGATATGACTAATAGAACATTGCTGATATGCACCACATTCTTGCTCTGATGATCCTGATATCCGCCATCGGGGGTTCCTGACGGCCGCGGTTCATTGAGCCGCAGTTTATGCAGGATTTGGCACATCTGACCATCACGGCATGGGTGATGGA
>JAGLKS010000363.1 GCA_023140905.1 Alphaproteobacteria bacterium
GCATAAATCATAATCAATATCGGATGTAGGGATAAAAACAACTTTTCGTCTCTTTTATTTTTGAATTTCATCTAAATCTTTATAGTGAATAGATCTAGAATTTTTTCTTACATTATTTAAATGCATTCTGCACTCGGCAAATTCATAATTATATTTCTTGCAGAAATTAAATCCATTTTGATATTGATATGTGTTGCCGAAAAGTGCTAGTAAAATTACAAATAACATATTACCCCCTATGATATTTCTTTAAACAATTCAACAATGTACCTGGCGTCAGAATCGCCAACACTCGAAACGCTTATAAAATCACTCCCACTTGATGCCGCATTTGTATATTGAGCTGTACCGAACGCCCTAACCTCAAGCGCTATTGTTCCGCCGATTGTGAATGTTGAGTATGAACTATCTTCTGCTGATATTAAAGATGTAGTGCTCGACCCTGATGTTGTTGTATTTGCGGCCAGTGTGCTTACATTTAAGGCTGTACCAGTTGGAACGAAAAACACTGCGGTTTTACTCATACTGTCGCTCGTAGTATTCATTGTTCTTACTTGGTCAAGCTGACCAGCACCACTTTCAATTAATTTTCCATAAGCATTGGCACTTAAGCTAACTGTGATCCTTGCATATTTTCCAACTGGAATAGTGTACGTACCCGTCTTAATCTCAACTGTTAGTGGTTGATGATTGAATGGTATATTTATCATGATGCTTCTCCTATTAGATATACTCCAAATTTACCAATGCTTCCGCCTGTTGGCAAACTGGTCACATCTAATCTTAAATAATCGCCAGCCAAAATAGACTTATTAGTTGCGTCAAACACTGTATTTGCTGATTCATCATAGTCACTAGCCCCTGAGTATACAATGCTTGGTTTCGTTGTAAAAACACTGACAGAGCTCGTGAAATCTGCACTTGAGCTTTTTTGGATATCAATTTCAAGAGTTCCGCCTAGGCCGTCTTTTGTAAAAATATAAACCTTTGCATCTGTTAAATCATATGCGCTTGCAGCTCTGTACACATCAAGTCCCGTTATTGTACTACCAAGGCTGGATGCATTTATAACCACTTCATCGAATATAATGATTTTAGACGCCGAACCCTCTATGGTTGTCATTCTTGAATCTAAATCATCGAGATTATCTTTAACGTAAGTCTTAAAAAGTGTTCTTGTAATTGCTTTCCCGACTTGTATTAATGAATCTGGTAGTGTTGAAAAGGCCATATGCCATCCTATTAGTTAATTAAGTTTCTATACATCTCTGTGTCAACTGTTGCATCTGGTGTTAACACATCATCATCAACAATCCAGCTATGTTTTATTTTTTCGTCTTCTGTTGCGCCGGAGTAATCACTTGTTGCATTGTCCGAAATATTTCCGGCCCGATTATAAGCGTTGCCGAGGTCGTTGATTTCAATCGTAACATCGCTTCCATTATTTTTAATTTTATTAATTATACCAATTTTTTTTCGGCTTAAATTTCCAAAGCGCATATATAATCTATCTAATTCTATGTAGATTTTACTGTTCAATGTTTTTAATGCAAGATTCAACTTACCACTCAATGTTACTCGCGACTGGCTAAGAGAATTGTAAAATGCATATCTCTGCGCTATTGTTTTTGCGTGATCTGTGTCAAATAGAAAT
>JAGLKS010000364.1 GCA_023140905.1 Alphaproteobacteria bacterium
CTATGCTTAACGCCTTGAATTAATTCATGTTTTTATGAGTGTGTGGTTATAGGTTGGGCGACGCGAAATACCCTTAGTCGTTTTACACCTAGGGGAACCCCGTTATGGGGGGCAAAGCTTTATCGTGCTCAGTGGCCGTCATTTTGGCGTAAAAACACATAAATTGTTCTTATCTCTTATGTATGAGCATCATAGGTGGGATTATTAAAACTTTCACAGAGACTTTGTTTGATATTTTTGGTAGATTCACAGAATCATTTAACAACCCAAACTTTAAGAGAGAAGCTTAAGAGCTTTAGTTATGGCCTATGCAAGAAGTGAAAGAGTATACTGTTTTTATCTCATGTCCAAGTGATGTATCAAAAGACAGAGAAGTTGTCGAAAATACTGTAAAAACATTTTCTGAAACATGTTGTTCTGGTAAAAAAATCACTTTTAAAACAGTTCATCTTGATAAGGTTCCTGCAAAAATGGGGAAACCTGCACAAGAACATATTCATGAAAAAATAAATGACTACGATCTGTACATCGGTCTTATGGGCAAGCGCTTTGGTACTCCGACTAAGAACTTTGGATCAGGAACTGAAGACGAATTCAGAACAGCGCTTAAAAAATGCCAAGATGGAGAAGATATCTATGTCTCCTTTCTGTTCAAAGATATAAATCTTGATACCCCCTCTATTGATGAGATGGAGCAATATATAGAGGTCAAGAAATTCAAAGAAAGCATTTCAGACGACGGTCTATATATGCCTTATAATTCAAATGAAGCTTTGAACAATGAAATCACAAAAATATTAGCTGATTTTGTAGAGCAGCATGATGTAGGAACACAAAACCCTCAGTATTCTCTTATTACAGAAGTTCCTTCCAGTGATGCCTTCATAATTAACAAAGAGTTCTTCAACGAAACACTTAATAGTTTGGATGCCAATATTTCTAATGGGCATAAAGAACGAATAACGTTGGGTGATGTATATGTTCCTTTAGATATGTCTGTTGTCGGAAGCGCTAACGCAAAAAACGAAGATTGCCTTGAAGAAACCATTAATGCT
Organism: Alphaproteobacteria bacterium; assembly: GCA_023140905.1. Taxonomy (GTDB): domain Bacteria; phylum Pseudomonadota; class Alphaproteobacteria; order Micavibrionales; family Micavibrionaceae; genus UBA1672. Next base: position 1,056 of record JAGLKS010000364.1, read on the forward strand.
TCATCTATTGAAGAATATAACAATCAAGAATCCGTAAAATATTTTGTAGTTGGCGACGAAAGTTCAGGCAAAACAGCTTTTTGTAGAAGAGTTTTCTTAAACTTTCATAGTGCTGGTATAATTCCAGTTATAATAGATGGATCTCAGATAAAAACTGTAAATCAAACTAAAATAAACAAGATAATAGAAAATGCTTTTAAACAGCAATATAGGGAAGAAGCACTCGCTTGCTACAAAGAGCTTGATCAGCATAAGAAGCTGCTCATTATTGACAATTTAGATGCTTCTAGTCTCAATAATAAACATAAGCTACTAACAGTAAAAAAGCTGGAGAACACCTTTGGGCATGTGATCGCAACTGCCGACCACATCTTTTTGTTTAATACAAAACTTATGACGCCTGAAGAGTATAATAAATTTGGTAATTATCAGAAATATCAGATTGACTCTATCGGCCATAAAATCCGCGACGAGCTTACTAGAAAGTGGCTATTAGCGGGACGAGAACATTGCCTTGAAGATTATGAGTTATATAAACTCGCTGACCAATATGGGCGAACAGTAGAAAATATATTGGGTTCTAACTATGTCCCCAGAAGACCTTTTGTAATATTGGTTTTGTTGCAAGGTATTCACTGTGGCACCACAAACTCTGATTTGACTCACAGTAGCTTTGTTAGATATTACCAATTTTTAATTGATGAAACGCTTTTGAAGCGAGTTTCACCGGAGAAAGTGTGGCTGTATTATGCATTTTTGCCTGAGCTGGCATACCTTACATATAAGGGTGGCGAACATTCTTTTACGAAAGGCTCATTGGATAATCTGATAAATGAATATGCTGAAAAAAAGGATATAGATACCCATGATCTTATCGCGCTTAAAGGCCATCTTATAACACTTGGTATGTTGGCTTTTGATGATGATGGGAACTATAAATTTAAGCACAAATATACTTATTTTTACTTTCTTGGTCAGTATTTTGAGAAAAATTTAAACAATCCTGAAATCAGCTCTCAAGTGACTGAGATTTGCGAGAGAATAAATCTTCATGAAAATGCAAACATTATTATATTTTTGTCCTATCATACGGACGACCCTTTTGTGATAGGCACTTTGCTTGATAAAGCAGAAAAATTATTTAGTGAAGAAGATGTTTTTGATTTTGGAAAAACAAACACTTCAAAAATAAATCAGCTAGTGTCACAAGCGCCTAAAATGATACTTGAGCATGGCAAAGAAAAGAGTGAGCGAGAGAAAACACTAAAACATAGAGATAATGTAGAAAAGAAATATGGGAAGAAAGACAATCAGGATTTAAATGTCTTAGATTTTGGTGAACAAATCATTTTGACGTTTAGAACTATTGAAATTATTGGTCAGTTATTGAAAAACCACGCCGACCTTGATGCTGGCCCCAAACAAGAAATGTTTACAAAAGCTACTAATCTGAGCATGAGAAGCCTTAACGCATTAGTTGACCATTTCCTTGATATAGATCAGTTGATGGAGTTTATACGCAGTGAAGACAGCGCTAATATTGAAGATGAAGAGGAGGCAAGGGAAATTGTTTTTGCACTGGCTCACCTTATTATTACTTGTTTTATAAAAGCCAAAGCAAACTTTACT
>JAGLKS010000365.1 GCA_023140905.1 Alphaproteobacteria bacterium
ATGATAATATAATGGAAAATTTAGGATCTTATGGGATTACATATAAGGGGATAAATGGTCCTGATAATTATATTTATAACAATAAAATTACGACTACTGGTGTTATTGAATCGTCAACTCCTACCGATAGCGGTAAACATGGCATAGGAGTACAGTTTATTTATGGGAAGAATAATTATGTTGAGATTTACGACAACTGGATTGAAAAAACTGTAGGACCTGGTCTAAAAATAGGTGGCAACAAGCATTTGGTTTACAATAATGTAATTGCTGGATGTGGGTCTGGAAACGATACGACCTGGGGCCATGGAATATTTACATTCAGCGCAAAGGATATTGAACTATATGATAACATAATTATACAAGCAAAAAGATATGGGATATATGGGGGATATGGGGTTACCAGTGTATCACATAAAAGAAATCTCATTGGAGATAGTGGTATAGGTGAGGCTGGTGGATCTAAGTTAACTGAAGGAACTGGGGACCAAGCCAATACATATGAGTCAAGTGTTTCCAACTTGAATTTCAAAATTTGGTCAGACGATGGAAATTACAGTAACGATGATTTTTCATTAATAAATAGTATTAAGGCCCCCACAACGCTTCGTGTGCAGTTAACACCTTGAGGTTAATAACAATATTGAATTTAAGGTAAAATTGAACTGTATTTAAGATAATGGATGCAGAATAAACCCCCATAGTTACAGAAATAAAGTGGGGGTTTACAGTCATTAAAATACTTGCGATGCCCATGGATACTTGGTTAGAATGCTTTTGACTACAAAAACAAAACCCGATCCAGGATGGCGCCGCAAAAAATCCAGTAAAGCACAAATTCATGCTAAATTCCACAAGATTCCGGCCATTCGTTTCGAAGATCAAAAACTCACTTCCTTTTCAGGCCTGTTGATATTTCAGGCACTGTTTATGAAAACAAACCGGGAGCGCTTTGCACAACCTGATTTACGACGATCCTAAAAAATACTTTGGATGCGCTATGGAGGATGATGGCGTTTAATATATTCAGGGGGACAAAGTTATTGGTTGGGTCGTAATTGATAAAAACAAGTATGACCAAGCTTGGAAAAATAGAGAAAATCAACCACAACTTATTTAAAAAGTAGCATTAAGTGCTTATATAAGGCAACAAAAAAACTGGGTGTGGGTAATGGAAGATATTAGATGCATTTTTTGCAATCAGTATAGCAATCAAATTATTATAGAAGAAAATGGATATACAGGAAAAAGATGTTCCTTGTGTGGTTTAATATTTGTTACACATAGGCCAAGTTATCCCGAATTGAGCAAAATATACGTACAAAGTCATAGGTATGCAGAAACCCACATAGGCTTTAAGAAAAGCAAACAAGTTCATGCAAAACATACTCTAATAAAAATTAAGAACTATAAGAATAAAGGCTCCCTTTTAGAATTAGGTGCAGGCGCAGGATATTTCTTGTTGGAAGCTAAAAAACAAGGTTTTTCAGTATATGGTATCGAGCCTAACAAGATTGAAGCTATCTATATTAATGAGAAACTGAAAATAAATTGTGAAAGCAGTCTCCTCAATGAAAACTCTTTCGAAGGCAGAACCTTTGATATCATATACCACTGTGATGTTCTTAGCCATTTCTATGACCCAATAAACGAATTTAGTATGATCAATAAAAAATTAAATGATGATGGCATATTGGTGTTTGAAACCGGCAACACTGCTGATGTAAAAAATAGATACTATAGATATTTTTCAGAGTTCGGTTACCCAGACCATTTATTTTTGTTTGGTGAAAACAGCTTACGTAAACTACTTGAACAGACTGATTTTGAGATTGTCAAAACGTATAAGTATTCTAAACTTTTATTCTTAATTATTCATAAACTGCTATGGAAGTTTAAGGATACTCTTAAAGATAAACCAAATTCAACCGATTCAATTGATTCCAAAGTCGCTAAAGAGACATCTCTTGAGGCAAGGACAAATAAGTCTAAATTGAATCTGTTTATAAGAAATTGTTATCCATACTTGGCTTTTTTAGCTCAGATATAAAATCGGATCGATAATGCCCAAAAAAGATAAACCACAAACAGTTATTATTGCCCAAAAAAGACAATAAAGCGTCTTTTGTCAGCCTCCTTTCACATTTCAACAACAGCCGTGTACTGTGATCTCCATCATATTTTCAACCTCACTTGAGCAATAATCTCGTAAGATCCCCCGCAAACCAAGAACAGACAAACAATGGCAAAACGGATACTTTATATAACAACCTCGTTCCCGTCCCTGACGAGCACATTCATCTACCGTGAAATCGAAGTACTTCAGAAAGCCGGGTACCACATCAGTACAGTGTCCATGGGGAAGCCACTCAAAAGCCAGATTTCTCAGGAAGCCCTGAGGTATTATGAGTCTACTCTATATCTTGATCAAGTTAACCTTACGAGAAAAATCTTGTCACAATTTAGTGTGTTTTTTTTTAGACCGCGAAAATGGTGTAATCTGTTCTGGTTGGCTCTTCGAGAAAAGGAAATTATTAGCTTCAGAGATCGACTAAGAATTCTTTACCATTTTTTAGAAGCTGGGTATCTGTATACTAGATTCAAGGATAACAGCTTGCACCATATTCATGCTCATTTTTTGTCGGGTCCTACCTCAACAGCTCTTTTTCTATCGCGATATCTGAACGTCCCTTACAGCTTTACTATGCATGCTTCAAATATTTTCATCGATCACCATATGTTAAAGACTAAGCTTCAAATGTGTAAGAAAGCTGTTACTATCTCTGACTATAACAAAAAGTATTTGTTATCTAAATATGG
>JAGLKS010000366.1 GCA_023140905.1 Alphaproteobacteria bacterium
GATATTGAAATGCCTGTTATGGATGGGCTAACAGCTTTACCTGAAATTTTAAAAATTGCGCCGAAGACAAAAGTTATTATGTTCTCCAGCTTAACAGCTAAAGGCGCAGATATAACAATCAAAGCTCTGGCTCTGGGCGCTGTTGAATGTATTGTCAAACCAAGTGGAGCTGAGGCTTCAGGAGAAAATTCTCCCTTTAAAGTGAGTTTAATTAATATCGTGAAATCTTTAGCACCCAAAAAACATGTTGCACCGTCAAGGTTTTCAGCAAAAAAACTCTCTCCTGATCGACAAAAGACTGATGGCACGACTACGCACCGTCTTGCGAGACAGCCATCAACATTAGCTACAAGCAAAAGCTTTGAGCTTCGAAAAGATATTAGTGTTTATACAGGGCTACCGGATATATTAGCTATTGGTAGTTCTACCGGTGGGCCAAAAGCCTTATTTAAGGTTCTTAAAGATATCGGACCATTGCACATCCCTATCGTTATCACACAACATATGCCCGCGACTTTTACAAAGATTTTAGCAGATCACATTACCCAACAAACTGGTTTACCTACACTTGAAGGTGAAGAGGGTATGGTTGTTCAAGCCGGGAAAGTTTATGTTGCTCCCGGTGATAAGCATATGCTTTTCGAACGCAAGAACATACACCTTACAATTAAGCTTAATGACGGACCGGAAGAAAATTTCTGTAAACCTTCTGTAGATCCTATGTTGCGCTCCCTTGTGGAAATCTATGGTAAAAAAGTTCTATGTATAATCCTTACCGGTATGGGACATGACGGGCTTAATGGTAGCCAGGTTCTAGCAAAGGCCAAAGGCCGCATCATTGCTCAGGATGAAGAAACCAGCGTAGTATGGGGTATGCCCGGTGCTGTTGCTATGGCTGGAATTTGTTCTGCTGTTCTACCATTGCAAAAAATAGGTGTATGGATCAAAAAAAACTGCCGCTAAAATGAATAACGAAATTTAAAGAGCATTAATTTTAGGTAAGAAGACAAAAAGCAATGAACATTACAGACTTTGACATATATAAGAACCTTCTGAGGGAAAAATCAGGATTAGTGCTCACTCAGGACAAATCCTATCTTGTTGAGTCACGCCTAAATCCTGTTGCAAAAAAATGGGGCTATGAGGATATTATCGGTATGACTAATGTGCTGCGCGCTGTACCTCCGAAAGATTTAGTTAATGACATCATTGAAGCCATGACAACGAATGAGACGTCTTTTTTCCGTGATACAAGCCCTTTTGATACGTTTAAAAACGTCGTCCTTCCCCATTTCATAAAAAACCATCCTGCAGGAAAAGGAAGGAATTTGCGCATATGGTGTGCCGCAGCCTCTAGTGGTCAAGAGCCATATTCTCTTGCTATGCTTTTAAAGGAAGAAGCAGCCAAATTAGCTGGCTGGAATTTTACGATTACGGCAACTGATATTTCCCACGAGATTCTTGAACAGGCGAAGGGGGGTGTTTATTCACAATTTGAAGTGCAGCGTGGCCTTCCAATCACGTTATTAATGAAATACTTTGTGCAAGATGGTGATAAATGGGAGATTAGTCAGGACATTAAAAAAATGGTTGATTTCAAATATTTTAACTTGCTTGATAATATGGCTACGATGGGCCAATATGACATTATATTCTGTCGAAATGTTTTAATTTACTTCGATCAACCTACAAAAAAAGATGTTATGGAGCGCATGTTCAAACAACTATCTAATAATGGCTTTTTCTTTCTTGGCGGTGCTGAAACTATTTTAGGTATCACTGACGACTTAAAAAACATTCCCGATACACGCGGCCTTTACGCAAAATCAAATAGCGTCCATTTCCAACTAGCTGCTACCAACTAACCCTTATTCATTGATATAAAAAGTTAAATCCCGTAAAGATACAGATAAACTAAAAATGTACACTCCTAGGGATAATCTTTCATGAATAACACAAACAATTCCTCCGACATCAACGCTCCCGATATAAAAAAAATAAAACGAGCTCTTATTTCTGTTTCCGATAAAACCGGCATAGAAAGCTTTGCACGCAAGCTCAGTGACTTTGGTGTGGAAATTCTTTCTACAGG
>JAGLKS010000367.1 GCA_023140905.1 Alphaproteobacteria bacterium
TCGAATAACAGATTAAGCTCGGATACTTTTTTCTCAACTGAGGCATATAGCCTGGCATTAATTAAGGCAATGGCAATCTGAGAGGCCATGCTCGAAAGCAATTCTTCATCGTCTTTAATAAACACACCATCAATACGGTTTAAAACCTGGAGCACACCTATTATCGCTGCTTTCATTCCTTTTTTAGCAGGCTCAAAAATCGGCATGCATAAAATACTACGGGTATGGTAACCGGTTTTCTTATCTGTTGATGGATCAAAACGATCGTCGTTATAGGCATCTTCAATATTAATAATTTCCCCCGTTTGCGCTACATGACCGGCGATTCCTGTTCCTATTTTTAAACGAATCTCAAGCACTTCAGCTTTCTGGGCAATCTGAGACCACAGTTCTCCACGTTCCTGATCCACAATATAGAAAGTGCTCCGCTCGGCATTCATCAGCCGGGTTACTTCGTTCATAATCAGTGGTAACAGCCGAGTAGTACGTAATTCGGAACTGAGAGCCTTCCCGATTTGTTGAATCGAATTCATTTCAATTTGTTTGCGTTTCAGTTGCTGCTCAAGCGTTGTTGTTTTAGCATCCATTTTTAAGGCCCCAAGAAGATAAATATTTTGCTATAAAAATTTGGTAATAATATACTTCGTAAAATATAGGTAAATCAACAATCCACTTTAGAATGTATCGTATACAATAAAAGTGTAAAAAAAAACCGAAGCCTGTACCAGACTCCGGTTTTATTCAATAAACTTTAATTTCGTTAATCTAAAGATGCCACAGCACGTTCGACTGTTTCATAAGTATCGAACACTTTAATAAGCTGAGTGATTATCAGTAGGCTATTCACTTTTTCCGATACTCTGGCAAGCACCAGCTTTCCTTCGGAATTATTCAACGTTGTCGTACACGCCATTAATACACCCATACCTGAGCTGTTCATCCATTTCACATCACCTAAATCAATCACAGCTTTAGTGATGCCATCCGAAATTAAGCCACGGATATGATCGTGCAATGCTGTTGTCTCCGGCCCACCCATCATTTTGCCTGATAGAGTTAAGACAGCTACGTGCATCTCAATTTTTTCTTTTATTTTCATGAAATGACCTCAACTATGATATTTCGATGAACGAAAATAGCTTAAATTGCGGAAAGTGTCAATGATTTTATTAGAATTCAGGGAGATCATTGAAAAGGAGTTTAGATGTTAATATTAACCTTGTAGTAAAAGCCATTCCCATAATTCTATCGAATCAAAGCCCTTACTTTAATAAGAGCTTATTCTTCGAATTTTTTCTCATCGTTTTCAAGATATGTCGCCCGGATCTTTCCATCCAGAAATTCTTCCTGGGCAATAACAGTGGGGTTAATTTCCTTCTCGAACTTCATGTCACTCATCAGCTCGCGATCGTAAATATCTGTCTCGTCGTACATATCCATATCATCAAGCATTTCGCTTTCTTTTTTTTCTGCGATGCGCTTGGCGTTAATTCCGCGGGCGCGGGCTG
>JAGLKS010000368.1 GCA_023140905.1 Alphaproteobacteria bacterium
CCACCAATGTTGGTGATGAAGGTGGCTTTGCTCCAGCAATCAAGTCTTCAACAGAAGCTTTGGACTTTATTATCAAATCTATTGAAGCTGCGGGCTATAAGCCTAAAGATGATGTGGTTATCGCACTGGATTCAGCTTCAAGTGAATTCTTCAAAGATGGTAAATATAATCTTGAAGGAGAAGGAAAAATTCTAACATCTGAAGAAATGGTTCAATATTATAAAGATCTATGTGAGAATTACCCTATTGTATCGATCGAAGACGGTATGGCCGAAGATGACTGGGAAGGCTGGACCGCGTTAACTGCTGCTCTTGGTGATAAAATTCAGCTTGTAGGAGATGATTTATTCGTAACTAATCCCAAGCGTCTGGCTCGCGGTATCGAAGAAAGATCAGCCAATGCTATTCTCATTAAAGTTAATCAGATAGGCACTCTTAGTGAAACGTTAGAAGCTATTGAAATGGCGAAGAAAGCCGGATTTGGAATTGTCCTGTCCCACCGCTCTGGAGAAACAGAAGATTCAACTATTGCGGATTTAGCTGTAGCAACGAATGCAGGACAAATTAAAACAGGTTCGCTGTCACGCTCCGATCGTATAGCAAAATACAATCAGCTTTTGCGCATTGAAGAAGAGTTAGACTGTAACGCTGCATATTCCGGAACAAGCTTTATGCGCTCGTAAATATTTAAATATCTGCTTTCCATGTTAACGACAGCCCTTTTTTTTATTTTTTCAAGGCAGTAAAAAAAACAAATTAAATGAGTCGTTTAGCTCGCTTGTTCATTCTATGTTCTAACGTTAACACATTGACTCTATTACATTTTTCTCTTGATCCACAGGATTCTTTGTGATTTTATAAGAATTATGAAGAAAGTTGTGGATATCTTTATAAAACTCAAGAAAAACACCCCTATGCTGATAGGGATATGCCTCTGTGCATATTTTTCATATCACACTATTTTCGGGCGTTATAGCTACCCACAATATATCACTTTGCGCCCTGTAGCTGAGTCAAAAGCCGGTGAATTAGATTCACTCCGGGCCAAAACCACTCTTATGGAGAGAAAAGTTACAATGATGCGCCCAGCGACACTCTCTCCAGATCTTCTTGAAGAACAAATTCGGTATATTCTTGGATATAATAAAAGCGATGAAATCGTTATTCTAAGCCGTTAATCAGCTATTTAAAGGCCACTGAAATAATAAAACATTGTTATTTAACAGTGTTTTGTGATGCAATAAAAATGCACTTTTTCCTAGAATTCATGTTTTAAATGTTGTAGCAATCTTTTCCAGAGACAATTTTTAGACTTAAAATCTGTGACTAGAAAGGACCTTACTCTGTGACTTTAACAAAAAATAAAAAAACAGATGTGACAATAAGTAACGAAAATACTTCTACCATAAACTTATCTGTAGATGATTTAAAGAAATTCTATAGAGATATGTTATTAATTCGGCGATTTGAGGAAAAAGCAGGACAGCTTTACGGCATGGGTTTAATTGGTGGATTTTGCCACCTTTATATTGGTCAGGAAGCTGTTGTAACTGGCATTACCTCTGTGCAAGAGCCTCAAGACACTGTTGTAACATCATACCGCGACCATGCTCATATGATCGCATGCGGCATGGATCCGAATGGTATTATGGCAGAACTCACAGGACGTATTGACGGATATTCCCGCGGTAAAGGCGGCTCCATGCATATG
>JAGLKS010000369.1 GCA_023140905.1 Alphaproteobacteria bacterium
TAACATTATTTTTACCACTTTTAGCTTCTGATTGTTTTCTTTTAGTTTCTTGGGAAGCTTTTTTACCATACATATGATTTTTATCACCAATTTGAGCAACACTAATCTTCGCTCTAGTTTCATCACTCGGAATTCGCCCTTTGCTTGCAGCGCCGATATTTGCTCTGGTTTCTGCAGATACAGTTTTTCCAAGATTGCCCTGGCGTATTTTCTCTTTAGTTTCTTCGCTGTGGTGTTTCCCTTGCATTGGTTGAATGCGATTTTTATTTGCTTGAGAAGCTGCTTCTTTCAAAACGGCATAAGTTCTTGCCGTAACTCTGGTCTTACCACTAGTTGCCATCATCCAGGCGGCATAAATCATACTTTGTTTAGCATCTCCTGTGGCACATTTGGTCAATAATCTATGAACAATAAAATGTTCTCTAGCTGTCAAATAAACACTATTCCAGGGATGTAACTTTACATCTTCAAATTCAGGATAAATGCTTTTTGGTAGAATATGGTGTGATTCGCAATAACCAGTTGGGCGAGTTCGTAATACAGCATTTTGACAAATATTGGTATATATTTTGAGATATTTATTATGTTCGAACATAATTTATTATAATGTCTTTTTGGTGCAATAATCAATATTCGTCGCCAGTAGTAGAATCAATTACGTGATACCAGCCAAATTTTTCTCGTATAGCGTATAATTTAGCATCGGTCGGATCATCAAACGAATCTACAAAATCATTCCAGCCGCCGTCTGCCGTTCCAACGCCTGCAAATAATAAAAACTGTTTCATTTTTCTTTCCTTTTTTTATGAACTAGTTGATACCCTTGCGAGGTTAGACGCACACGCCTAGAGGAATTTATACCAAATCAACTAGTTCAAATTATACAGCTTCCAAAAGCTGTTTTGGAACATTCCAAATGCCACCGTGACGCACAGTCTTAACGTCAACTTTAATTTTCTTTGGATTAACTTTTTTAACAGTGCCAGTACACCAACCGCCACGAGCAGGACCGCGATCAAATGTTACTTGTTGACCTTCGAAAAAATCCAGGCGTGCAAGTTCTAGTTCGCGTAATACGCGGTCACGCTGTTTTCCCGCAGTCCAAAGAGTACCAAGTTCGTCTTTAGTGCATGTTGAGATAAAAGCTGCAAGTTCTGTAATAGTTGACATTTTCATATTCCTTTATGTTTCTGTTAAATACTTAATAGCACCAATTCAAATTGGACGCAACCATTATTTAACCAAATTTACGATAAATATTTAGAAATATAAGGATGTAATTTGGCAGGTTTATTTGACTCTCGCGGCTTTTATTCACTCGGCTTCGATACAATGTATGTCGATTTGGTTACAGTCGACACAGCCACATTATCATTAACTGCCAATGACATAATCGTCAACGAGAGCATACCAGTCACTACAACATCGCTTGTCCTAACAGTTTACGATGTCGGTATTGACACAAGTGTTGAAATTACAACCTTACCAACATTAACTCTAGCACCAAAATTAGTTACTGTAAATGCTTCTGAAGTCGTTCCGGTTGATACAGCATCAATCACTCTTGCATCGTTTGGTGTAAATGTAATTGAATATGTAATGCCGGATACTGCGACATTAACACTAACGGCAAACAACACAAATGTAATTGAATACATTACTCCTGACACTGCATCAATTACATTAACCGCATTTGAGCTTGAATTAGACCAATCAGTTATTGTTGATCTTGTAAGTCTTACACAACTTATGATGTAAACCTAAATGCGCAAGAAGACGTAAATGTTGACACTGCTTCGATTGTCTTAACGCCGTTTACAGATATTGAAATTGATACAAGCGTTAAAGTCGATCTTGCATCAATTACATTAACTGCAAATGCTGGGATCATTTTAAATGAGTCTATACCAGTTGACACTGCGTCGATCACACTAACAGCCAATCTCGTAAATGTTAAAGTTGTAGTTGAAATTGATACTTCGACACTGGCACTAACCGAACAAGAAGTTACAGTTAATGCAGTTGAGAATATTGAAATTGACTTAGCATCGTTAACACTGACTCCATATGATCACTTATTAAGTGAGTCTATTCCTGTTGAACTAGAAACATTAGTTCTGTCAGACTTCAATGTTAATGATCATTTGCCGTTCTAAACTGAGTTGACATTAGTTTAAGAGTTTTTGAATTTCTAATATTAGTAGGATTAGTTCTTGGTTCGTACCCATAAATGTCAGCACTTATCCATCCCTGCACTATATGCGTCCGCGTTTACAAGCATTTATCCACATAGCATCTATGAATACGACCAAGACACAACGGCGTATCTATTCTTGCATATTCGCAATACAGAAGGCAGAGCGTTAGATTATTCCATAACGCCTGACTTAGAAGATATTCGCAAGTATCTGTACAAAGCTGGTATGATCGGTGCTGGAGTTGACTTAGTCTGTTAATTGTTTTATAATGACATATGTTTACAAATATCACATGTTCATGTCACGTATGCGGAATAAAATACATAGACATTCCAAATAAAGGTGGCGCTGGCGAACCTCTCTATTATGAGGGCAGCCCTTTAGATCCTAACGGAGCAGATAAATATTTTTGTGGTCCAGAATGTGCCACAAAATATTTACACCCTAGGTTTTCAAAGGATAAAGATGAGCAAGAACATACAGATACTGAAGCAGATTAAAGGCAAGAATATCGTTAACGATAGAAGCTTTATTTTATCTGTTGTTAAAGAGACAGACACATTTATTTCGGACATAACATTTTTGTCTGAATCCGCTGTTAAGATAAGACACAC
>JAGLKS010000037.1 GCA_023140905.1 Alphaproteobacteria bacterium
CGTGACTGACGGCATTGACACGGATACTTCCACAGTGACACTAAACGTGGCTGAAGCTAATGACGCTCCAATCGCTGTCGATGACAGCTCCGTCGGCACGGAAGATACCACCATCATAGGCAATGTCCTTACCGATAGCGGTGTGGATACTGATCCGGACGGTGATACACTCAACGTTCAGGCTGCAAACATCCCCACAGTAGAGGGCGGAACTGTTGTTCTGAACGAAGATGGCTCATTCACCTACACTCCGGCCGAGAACTTCAACGGCACTGACAGCTTCGAGTATACCGTGACTGACGGCATTGACACGGATACTGCCACAGTTACGCTAAACGTGGCTGAAGCTAATGACGCTCCAATCGCTGTCGATGACAGCTTCGACGGCGATGAAGGTTCCGCAATTACCGGAAATGTTTTAATTGATAATGGTAATGGAGCTGATAGTGATCCAGATGGTGACTCTCTTGCTGTTGTTTCCGGAACTTACGGAACAACACATGGTTCAGTAACAATTCAGTCTGATGGTACGTTCGTTTATACTGCTGAAGACGGATACACTGGCACAGATAGCTTTGAGTATACCGTCACAGATGGAACTGATACTGATACCGCTATGGTTACATTGACATTGAACGGTTCTACAAACTATATCGTTGGAACAGATCGCAACGATGTTTTAAAAGGTGGCGACAATGCTGATATTATAGAAGGCGGCGGCGGCAATGACCGCCTGTATGGTAACGATGGAGATGATTACCTTTATGGTGATGATGGCAATGACCGCCTGTATGGTAACGATGGAGATGATTATCTTTATGGTGGTGAAGGCAATGACCGCCTAAATGGTGGTGCTGGAGATGATTATCTTTATGGTGGTGAAGGCAATGACCGCCTAAATGGTGGTGCTGGAGATGATTACCTTTATGGTGGTAATGGTAGAGATGTGCTAAATGGTGGCAACGGAAATGATTACATTTATGGTGGTGATGGTAGAGATACACTAATCGGTGGTGGTGGCGATGATGTAATCTATGGAGAAAGTGGGAACGACTTCATACACGGCGCCTCCGGCAATAACTCCCTTTATGGAGGATCAGGCGATGACCAAATTATTGGTGGTTCAGGTAACAACATCATAAGCGGCGGTGCCGGTAACGATTATCTTATCGGAATTTCAGGATATGACACGTTCATCATCGGTGAAGGCTCTGATTGGGTTTACAGCTCTGGACGTGGAGATACATTCGTTTATGAAGCCATAGACAGCTACGTTGATACGGTCTACGGATTTACAGCAGGCGAACATGGCGACACGCTTGATCTGTCAGATATTTTGACTGATTATGATCCGGTTACTGATGATATCTCTAACTTTGTTGAAGTCACAAGTAATAACTGGCAAACATCTATTTCAGTCAATGCTGACGGTGTTGGTGATGATTTTGTTGCTATTGCGAAACTATACTTCACTACAGGCATTAATGATGCTGAAGCTATGATCGATTCCGGTAACCTTGTGGTTTAACCTTAATCAGAGATTATAAGAAATTTATGCAGGCCGTCTTTATTGAGAAGCGCGGCCTGTTTTCGTTTTATACCTATAAGAAATTTTATGCCCTACCCGCTGAAGATGAAAGCTGGCCCGGATCTATGCCTAATTTGTTTACAGCTTGTATCCATTTGTTTTTGTAATCAGATGTAAACACTATTTGCTCATCCGGTTCTGCAACCAACCATGCATTTTGCATGATTTCATTTTCAATCTGACCGGCCTCCCATCCTGCATAACCAAGAATGAACATCAGATTCTCCGGCTTTTTACCCCGCACAACATCCTTCAAAGCACCAAGTGTGCCTGTCACACCGAAAGACGAGCTAACCTGCATTGTATCAGAATGCGCAAAATCGCCGGAATGAAGCAAAAAACCGCGCGCGGATTCAACCGGACCACCATACATGACAGGTAATTTCATTTTTTCAAAACTAACCTTAATGTCTGACTCAACTTTAAGCTGCCCCAGAAGATCATTAAATTTTATGCTTGGCAAACCATGATTAATAACCAGCCCCATAGCTCCTTTTTCATCATGAGCACATATAAAAATGACAGCATGATGAAATCGCGGATCGCCCATTCCCGGCATAGCAATAAGGATTTTCCCTGTTAGGTATTTTTTATTCTGGACAGCCACGATTACGTTTCTTCACATTGGGTGTTAACTAGGATTAGGACCTATTAATTATAGTAATTTCACTTAAGAATAATACAGAATTACCACAGGATGTTTAAACTTATCAAGACCTGCTTGTTATATCCCTGTACACGTCTAATGTCTGGCGTGCTATTTCATAGATATCGAACTCTTCGCATGCTTTTTGGCGAGATCTATCTCCCATTGCTTTACAGAGAGCCTGATCTGCCAGCAATGTTTCAATCGCAGCAGCAGTACTTTGAGGGTCTTTTACTGGAACAAGCAAGCCGTTACCCTCGTGTTCAACAGCTTCACGGCAACCAGGATGATCTGTAGTAATAATCGGGCATCCAGCAGCACAAGCTTCCAGAAGGACACGGGGAATCCCTTCACCATAATAGGAAGGATACACTATAAATGCGGCTTCTTTGAGTTTTTGCGGAACTGTATTGATGCGCCCTAACCAAGTCACAGCACCATCTTTAACCATCTCTTCCATTTCTTGTTGAGTTATGGCTCTGGGATTATCATGCGTTAATCCACCAGCTATTTCAAAACGCGCATTGATGTTTTTGCTTTTGATAATACGTGCCGCTTCAACAAAAACAGCTACACCCTTTTCATGCACAAGACGTGTAGGCATAAGGACAAGCGGTATTTTATCTTTAGCGTTTTTTCGCTGTTCTTGTTGAGCATCATCTTCAACATCAAACCGATCCAAATAAACGCCGGAGCCTTTGATAAGATGACTGGTTTCTACAGCCGCTATTTTCTTATCAATAAACAAAGCCAGATCATCCACGTTTTGAAAAATCAGATGAGTTTGTTTTCGCCGAAATGCAAGAATTAGCAGCGGCCAGAGCATATATCTTAAGACTACTGATTTTATACCATCACTATGATAGAGATATCCTAACCCTGCAATAGTAAAAACTTTACGTGCTTCCGATTTTGCTAATGATGCAATCGCTGTAATCAGGCTGTATTTTAATGTCACAGCATGGATAATGTCAGGCTTTTCTTCTGTGATAATTTTTCTTATATCGCATAACATTTTCAATGATGCGACTATGCTCTTGCTTGCGCCTTGTCTTTTGCACAAAGGAATAATTCTAAAATCCAGTGATTTATTTTGAACATCCTCTTTTGCGTCAATTAAACAAATAGTAACATCCGCGCCTTGCTCTTTAGCAGCGCGAGCCACAACAATACGACTATCCCAGTCACTCGCATCAAAAAAATAGAGTATTCTTTTATCCCGTAAAAACATGCTTCCCCGCTAACCAATCCATTTCTTATACCATGACAAAAACATAAGAACGCACCATAATCGCTCTGCATGATTGCCCTGACTTTTTTGGTGCTCCCGCCAAATTTTATCTATATAACGATAATCCAGCCAGCCATTTTCTTTAAGTGCTTTCGGATTTATCAAATCTTCAGCCCAGTCTCTTAGTTCCGTACGCAACCAACTATCAATAGGCACAGAGAATCCCTGCTTTGGCCGCTCAAAAAGTTCTCTTGGAACATAACGCGCCAATACTTCGCGCAACAACCACTTTCCTTTTCCATCCCTGATTTTAGCATTTTCCGGAAGACGCCAAACATACTCATATATACGTGTGTCTAATAACGGTGCGCGAGCCTCCAAACTCACAGCCATAGAAGCCCGATCAACTTTAGTCAGAATATCACCGTTCAAATATGATAGCGCATCCCAATACATCATATGCTCGGGAAAACCAAGCCCTGCGTCAATTTGCAAATCTGGATTAACCAATGGAACGCCCTCTTCGTAACCATCAATCACACAAGCCTTAGGTTTTTGCCATTTACTAACCAGAGAAAGATAAAGATCACTTTGTGTTTTTGCAGTGAGCACATCAGCGAATTTATGCATATGTGAACCAAATTGCGGGTGAGAAGGCCTCATCTTTGCCCAGATACGCGGCGGAATTGTACGAATTATTTGCGCAAAAGGACCTCGTAAATTCGGCGGAATATTCTGCGCCGTATTCCATGCTTTTGGTCCTGAGATATGCCGGTTATAGCCGCCCAGCATTTCATCTCCGCCATCACCTGATAATGCAACAGTTACGCTATCGCGTGCAGAATTTGAAATCAGATAAGTAGGAATAGCAGAAGCATCGGCAAAAGGTTCATCATAAATTCCGGCCAGTTTTGGCACAATATCCAGAGCGTCTTTTGCTTTTAGCATTAGCTCATGATGCTCTGTTTTGAGATGTTGTGCAATATTTCTTGCGTGCACGGCTTCATTATATCCGGTTTCTTCAAAGCCTATTGTATATGTCTTAACCGGTGTACCGGCTTGTTTTTGCATTAGCGCAACAATAGCTGAACTATCTATCCCACCCGATAGGAAAGCACCAAGCGGCACATCGGCAATCATGCGGTCTGCTACGCATTGAGAAAGAAGCGCTTCAAATTCATCTATAATAGGTACGGGATTTTCTTCATTGAAAGAAAGGGGCTGTTCTTTCGCAGCAAGCAGCGCCTCTTTATGGCTCCAATAAGAGTCTATAAGCGGCATTAAATCTTGTCCACTGCGCAACATCTGCATATCCAGTGCCATCATTGTCCCAGCAGAAAGCTGCAAGACATCGCTATAAATCGTTAATGGTGCAGGCACATAGCCAAAGCGCATAAAAGCAGTTAATGCCGGACGGTTTATATCGCGCTTGAACTCACTATGCGCACATAAAGATTTCAGCCCGGAAGCAAAAACCAGCGTACTACCTGACCAGCCAACATAAAGCGGCTTTTTACCCATACGATCACGTGCAAGATATAAAGCACGGGATTTCTTATCCCAGAGCGCAATAGCAAACATACCATTGATGGTTTTTAAAGTCTTTTTCACACCCCAATACACAAAAGCGCGCAATAGAATTTCTGTATCACTATGACCTTTATAAGGCTGATCGTGGCCTTGAGCCGCGAGTGTGTCTTTGACTTCCTTGAAATTATAAATCTCGCCATTAAAAACGATCATATAACGTCCGCAATCTGATGCCATAGGCTGTGCCCCGGCAGGAGATATATCCAGAATTGATAAACGTCTATGCCCTAATGCCAGCGGGTTTTCCTTATCAATCCATTGGCCTTCACTATCTGGACCCCGCAGTTCCAGAGCATCGCACATAGCTTTATTTTCCTGCACAATTCTTGTACGGTCAGGACGTTGATTAAATGTATAAAGACCGGTTATGCCGCACATAGCTCTTTGGTTTCTTTTTTGATGCTGGTTATCTCAAGTATAAAGGTTGCTCGCCGATACTACCGACCCCCACCCATGCAGGCAAGAACATACATATCTTACATAAAAGAATATACAAAGCTCCTATAAAACAGGTATAAATCTCTTTATGAACATTGATTTACTTGTCTCTCAAAAAAGTGAAGCCGGATTGCTATGCAGTGAAAATCTGGTAACAAAAGTATCAGGCGCTATTCTTGACACAAATGGCGGAGCGCTTTCTCTTGAATTTACCGATATGGATACGATGGGGCTAAACATCCCTATTGAGGAAGAATTTTTTGCTTTGCTGGATGCAACGCCTCTTTTGCATATCGGCTCGGCAAAAGAAGGTAAAATAGCACAAGCTTATCAAATCCCGTTAATGATTTTGAATGATCCATACCGCAGCCAGATGCTTCAAAATGTTAAGACCCCAAACAAACCTCTGGCAGCATTTCATTATTTTGTTAAAAATTGTGTATTGGGCCAGCCTGTTCACCGCGATGATATGGGAAATGAGGATACGATTGGTTGTATTCTGGGAGATGTCAGCCCCTCTGCTTTGGAATTTGCACAGCACCTTGCGCGCCGTCACGGAATGGAATTACAAAATGTGCCTGCACCGGAAATTTTGCCGGGTATAGGCTTGGGCGGTAATAGTAGCACAACAACACGCCGCTCTACTGGCAAACAAACAGGAAGCGGCAACACAACTAACAGTGATGACGATAAGTAAGACAATTACCTGTTTCTTATTTCTTTTGAGCGCGGATCTTGCGCCATTTAGCAACATTAGAGTTATGCTCGGCCAGTGTTTTGCCAAACGCATGTCCACCGGATCCATCAGCTACAAAATAGAAATACTTATGCTCTTCAGGATTTAATACTGCTTCTATTGATGCTTTACCGGGATTGGCAATTGGTGTTGGTGGCAAACCGGGATATTTATAAGTATTATATGGCGAGTCAATTTCAAGATCTTTTTTGAGCAACCGCCGTCCGAGTGGCCCTTTTCCGTTATTTTCAGGCTCTCCATTAGTCAGTGCATAAATCACTGTGGGATCACTTTGCAACGCCATGTTATTGCGCAAACGATTAACAAACACGCCTGCAACACGTTTGCGCTCAGAAGATAAAGCTGTTTCCTTTTCAATGATAGATGCCAGTATGAGCGCTTCTTCTTTTGTCTTAACAGGAAGGTTTTCTGTCCGGTTCTCCCATGCTTTGTTAAGCACTTTATCCATTGCAGCACTCATTCGCGCTAATATATCTGCATTACTGTCGCCACGTGCATAGCTGTAAGTTTCAGGCAAAAGATACCCTTCAGGATATTTCTGTGTACCTTTTATGTCCAGATCGTCTTGCTTTAGTAAAAGACGGCTAATCTCATAATTCGTCAAGCCTTCCCGTATTGTTACATTACGGGTAAAAATCTGCCCTCTTTCCATTTTATCGAGGATGTCTTGCATAGATATATGGTGGGCCAGCTCATATTCTCCAGCTTTAATTTTTTCAGCCTGCGCGGTAAATTTCCCCATTAGTTTGAAAATAATCGCGTCGCTGATTATGCCTTCTTTCTCTAGGCTTTTTGCAACCAAACCAATATGTGCGCCTTGTTCTACAGTGAAAAGCGTTTTTTGTTCTAACGGCCCTTGCTCTATAAATGCGTTATGCATGTAATACGCTGTACCACCGACAACACACACAGTAAAAGTAGCAGCTACAACAAAAAAACCTAATAATTTTCTTACAAAAGATGACATGTATTTTTCTCAAGATTTACTATAGTAGTTTGGCTTTATTTTTGCAGCGCTTAGATAGAGCAAGCTCAGACCAGCTTTTCGAGACACTAGCGGATTGGGAGACTGTATTGCAAGGACTTTTTAACATAGAATCTAAAAAGGTTCCTTTAGAGCTTCCCCCTGATTTTTCATCGAGATAACACCATAATTTTATATTTCTGATTTTCACCATGCCGGGTCTTTTTGATCCGGCTTTTTTATTATGTGCAGCCGCCCGAATTCATGGG
>JAGLKS010000370.1 GCA_023140905.1 Alphaproteobacteria bacterium
GCGATGAGTGAGGTATATGAAGGCAAGGAGGATTATTATTCAGACCTCGCCTATCATTACGAGATGGCTGAAGAGATCGAAGATGCCAGAAAATTCCTGAGATTGAGCGCTGAATATTCACAAAGAAATTTCAAGAACGCCGACGCACTTGAGAAATTTGAACGACTTTTAAAATATAATAAAACCCCGACTGAAAAAGTAATGCTGCAGAATCAGATAGTCCAAATTCATACTCTTTTGGGTGATTATAAGAAGGCCCTTGAGTTGTCAGAATCAAACAGAAAATTGGCTGAAAAGACAAGAGATACCGATATTATCCTTTCCGCTGTGCTAGAGTGGTCAAAGGTGATGCTTTTTTTTCAGAAATACTCTGAAGTCAGAGAAGTACTTGCCGGGTATCTGAAAAAGAGCATAAGAGACTCCAGATCTCTTTTTGATGTGTATATTACGATTTCAAATTCCTATTACTATTCAGGACTTCTTAACGAAGCCAATGAGTATGCTGAAAAGGGGTTGAAAATAGCTTTAGAAAACGGCTTGAATAAAGATACAACCCGTGCCTACGGCATGCTCGGTATCATCAATATGTTCATCGGGAAGTATCCTGAATCACTTGGATACCTGAAAAAGCAAAAAGAGATTGCCGAAAGATCAGATAACCTTCGTCAATCTACCAATGCCACGGCAAATATTGGGAACATCTTCTATCATATGAGTAAATTTCAAGAAGCGATGGATAGGTATTATGAATTTCTGAAAGAAGCACAAAGGATGGGTGATCGTTTATTAATTGGGATGGCATACGGAAATATTGCCAATATCCATTTCATTCATGGGGAGCATGAAGAGGCCCTTGAACTTTATCGGAAACAACTCGATATAAGCCTTGAAATGGGAGATAAAACCACACTGACAAATGTATATTCAAATATCGGTTCTGTTTATCAATTGACCGGAAAATATGAAAAAGCCATTGAATGGATGAAAAAAGTCCGCGAGATCTCGGAAAAATCCGAGAACATTCTGGGGATCATTAACTCGCATTTCAGAATTGGGATGATCTATTCAGAAATGGAAAAACACAGTAAAGCCATCCATGAATTCAAATTGTCGGAAAAACATATAAGGAATTCGCAATCCTCAACTCTTCTGGCTTCAGTTTGCATGAATCTTGCGGAAAATTTGATTTTTCTCGGCCGTTTCAAAGAAGCGGAGAGATATTTGAAAGAGGGCTATGAGACTGCCGTTATTACGGGAGAAAAACTGAATATCTGTAATTATCATGAGATCTCCGGGTTACTGTTGAGTGAATTGGAAAGAGACAAGGAAGCTATTGAAGAATACAAACAGGCGGTCAAGATTGGAAATGAGGTCAAAGAGATAAAAAAAGTAATGCTTTCGCAGTTTCTGATAAGTATCAGCTTAATAAAACTCAAGGATCACAAAGGAGCCAGAGAATATCTGGAGATGTCCAGAAAGAATGCGGAGATTCTTGGCAATGAAGTGTCTTTACAACATATCGAGTTTTATGATATGAAGCTCAGATCTATCAAAGAAAATGACTTTGATCACAAGGAGGTCATCAAGTTTCTGCGGACAACGAGCGTAGTGAAGCTAAAGATAGAATCCTGCATTCTTCTCTTTGAACTTACCGCAGACAGATCATATGTGAAAAAGGGCCTTGATCATTGCGATAAGGAATTAAAAAGAAA
>JAGLKS010000371.1 GCA_023140905.1 Alphaproteobacteria bacterium
ATTTTCGCGCAATGATGCTGTCTCACCAACAATATTTGGTGTATTACTTTTAGACATTGCCGCTAATTCAGCTGACTTCGCAGCAATCATTTTCTTTATATAAGTATCACGCTGTACAACATCTTTTTCCAATACCTTAACTCTCTCTGCCATTTCTTTGGTATTCCGATTATTAGCATTACCGAATTTTTCAACAAGCTGAAGCTTGTGCTGCAACATTGTATTCTCGGTTAACAAGCGCTCTGCTGTTTTCGCTGCATTATCTGTAGAACGCAACAACTCATTTTGTGCCTGTATTGTTGCACGAAGACTTTCATTTTGTTGGCGTAATACTCCAAAATCATCATTGGACACAGCGTCTTTGTAAGCAAAGTCAAGTTTGGCTTGAAGCCCTTTGTTTTCTTCCTGCGCTTTGGATAAACGTTGTTTTAAAAGTTCTACGGCTTTAAGGTTATTTTCATATGCATTATTCGCCTTATCAGCAAATTTATCGGAAGCCAAAGCTTTCTGAGTTATTTTAGCCAACGCAGTGCTCGCATCACGATTTTCTTCCTGCAACGTTTTGATTTGTTGCCGTAACAACAGAATTTGTGTTGTGTCTCCCCCGGAAGAATTACCACCCATAGCAGACGTAATGATTAATTCCCCAACTTTCCTGCTAAGCTTTTGATTTTCATACTTTAGCGTAGTAATTTGTTGAACATACTGATCTATAAAAGAAGATTGCACGCGTTCTTGTCCTAATTGAGCACTCAAACGTTTATTCTCATCAATCAAACCCAAAATACGTGGATCATGTTCTGAAACCCCTAATGCTATTTTTCCTGAGCGCATTAAGCTTATGCTGTTACGCAATTGCTCATTCTCAGCTTGAAGTTGTTTAATTTGCGCATGCAAATATCCGGTTTTTTGAAAGGTCTTCTTATCCAGATTTTCCTGATCTAAACCAGCCTTATGAATAAACGCGTTTTGTCCTTCTAAATAATTCCATCCAGAATCACAAAAATTCATAGCATAAGTAGGGGTTGTTATACACATTATTACTGCAACAGAAGCTATTATCTTACGCACAAGTTTATTCCCAATCTTTTATGAACAGTATAAAACAGTCGGAGTATATTATTATGTTAAACGAAAAAACGCAAGAAAAATCAGCTTATTTACTTAGTACTGCACGCACACTCAAATTTCTTGCTAATAAATCACATTAACCTAAGTCTTAATGCTATGTGCTAAAGATGCTTCCAGAAAACTATTCAAATCCCCATCAAGCACTGCCTGGCTTTGTGTCGTTTCAACATTCGTCCGTAAATCCTTAACCATTTGATAGGGATGAAGAACATACGAACGTATCTGATGTCCCCAGCCAATATCACTTTTTTCATTATGAGTCTGGGTTTGCTCCTCTTCCCTCTTTTTGAGTTCACGTTCATAAAGGCGGCCTTTTAGCATCTCCATAGCTTGAGCTTTATTCTGGTGTTGAGAACGACCATTTTGACATGCTGCAACGACACTTGTTGGAATATGTGTGATACGCACAGCACTATCTGTTTTATTAACATGCTGCCCGCCTGCACCACTAGAGCGATATGTGTCTATGCGCAAATCCTTATCTTCAATTATAATATCAATTGTGTCATCAATAACAGGTGAAATAGATACTGATGCAAAACTGGTATGACGGCGAGCATTTGAATCAAACGGAGAAATTCGCACCAAACGGTGCACACCACTTTCAGTTTTGAGCCATCCATAAGCTTGATGGCCTTCAATTTTTAGCGTTGATGATTTTATTCCAGCCTCTTCGCCTTCACTGCGTTCTAATGTTGTATATTTATAGCCCTTTCTATCTGCCCAACGCATATACATACGCAGAATCATTTCAGCCCAATCTTGTGCCTCAGTACCGCCTGAGCCAGACTGAATATCTAAGAAGGCATTATTCGCATCCATTTGACCAGAAAACATACGTTTGAATTCGAGCTGCTCGAGTGATTTTTCTTTACCGTCTAGTTCAGCAGTTACCGATTGAACGGTTTCTTCATCGT
>JAGLKS010000372.1 GCA_023140905.1 Alphaproteobacteria bacterium
ACCTTGCCGATTTTTTACCGATCAGATCCATCTGGCCGGGTCATGAATTTTGTCCAAATCCGTATTACCCGCCAAATTCACCGCCTTTAATGGTAGCTTCAACCACAGGGAATACACCGTTTCGGTTTAATATTCATATGGACGATTTAGGTCATTCCTTAATTTTTGGACCTCCAGGTACCGGTAAATCAACCTTTGTCAGTATCCTTGCTTCACAATTTCGAAAATACAGAGAAGCTACCGTGTTCGTGTTTGAAAAAGGGTATAGCCAGTATCCGCTTGTGTCGGGCCTTGAAGATGGCCGCCATTTTGATATTGGCCAGGACATAGCCATCGAATTTTGTCCTTTGGCAAAACTCGAAACCGATGCCCAGCAAGGATGGGCGAAAGAATGGATTGTTAGTTGTCTTAAATTACAAAATGTTGAAATCACGCCGGAAAAACGCAATGCAGTAAAAACCGCCCTACACCAACACCGACAGAGTGATGATAAATCACTTCATGATTTTGTCGTTAATCTACAAAATCGAGAAATGTCTATGGCTCTTGAGCGTTACACGGTCAATGACTCGCAAAATTCGGCTATCCTAGACGCAGAAAGTGATACGCTCAAAACATCAAAATTTAACGTTTTTGAATTGGAACATTTAATGGAAATGGGGGAGGATATGATCCTGCCGGTCCTCACCTATCTATTTCACAAAATTGAAGGCGCTCTTGATGGTCAACCGGCTATCATTATTCTTGACGAGGCTTGGATTGCCTTGGGGCATGCAGTTTTCCGGTCAAAAATCCGGGAATGGCTAAAAGTTTTGCGCAAATCGAACTGTGCGGTGATTATGGCTACACAATCAATATCGGATGCCGCAAATAGCGGGATTTTGGATGTTATTAACGAGTGCTGCCCGACTAAAATTTTTTTGCCAAACGCAGCAGCGAAAGACGAGTCCAGCACTAAACTGTATCAACAGCTCGGCCTCAATAGCCGAGAAATCGAAATGCTGGCAAAAGCCATACCTAAACATGACTATTATTTTCGCAATCCAGAGGGACGACGGTTATTTAACCTGCAACTTGGTCAGTTTTCTTTAGCTTTTACTGGAGCCACCGGCAAAGAAGATCTGGCAGCAATTCGAGATTTACAAGAAAAACACGGAAAAGATTGGGTGTCAAAATGGTTGCAAAAAAAAAGAATAACAGTGTGAAACACAAGCATATCATTGCTATTGCACTTTTGACAATTTTACTGGTAACAGCACAGCCAGGCAAAATTCGGGCTGGTATTATTTGGTCAATTATCAGTGGTA
The DNA here is from genome assembly GCA_023140905.1 of Alphaproteobacteria bacterium. Lineage (GTDB taxonomy): Bacteria > Pseudomonadota > Alphaproteobacteria > Micavibrionales > Micavibrionaceae > UBA1672. The sequence continues at coordinate 1,308 of JAGLKS010000372.1, forward strand.
TTTCAACTGAGCCAACCCAAATAATGAACAATCTTGAGCTACTGGGTATCAATAACGCGGAATGGACGCAAGTCGCTCAACAGCTTGAGCAGTTGGCACATGAACTTGCAATGATTGAAAATCAGTTAAAAAATCTACTCACCTTGGCAGATGTTCCGTTGGATTTTATCAATACGCTGGAGCAGTTAAGTCAGGTTGTCCAACAAGGACAGATTTTATCCTATACAGCCTTAAACGTAGATGCTCAATATGCCAATATGTATCCCGGTTATGCAGTATATCGTAATCAAGATGTGTCCTCTGCGGTCCTCCGACAAAAATATGTGGATTGGTCGCAGCACAATATGGACAACATTAAGGCAGCACTTAAAGCTTCTGGTATCCAAGAGCAAACAATTCTCAACGAACAAAAGCGATTAAATACAATTGTTGATCTGTCCAAATCAGCCGAAGGTCGGCTCCAAGCTATTCAGGCAGGCAACTTGATTGCCGCTGAACAAGTATCTGG
>JAGLKS010000373.1 GCA_023140905.1 Alphaproteobacteria bacterium
TGTTTTACAAGCTCTCTGGTAAATGACCATTAAACAGGATTCAAAGAAACAAAACGTTTTATTTAAGTATATGAAGACCCGGTACTGTTAGTACGAGGATAGTTATTGCGAAAACTAATAATTTGTGCATCCATTTTTTATTACATATTAGAGCACGTTATAATCCAACTTTATAGCGATATGGATTATTATACTTAAAAATGTAATTAAAAATGTTTATTAAAAAACTTGAACATCAGTCTAACCTTATAGAAAAAGATATGTATTTTCATTCTTCATTAAACAAAGGTGATGCAATTGAATCTTAAATTAAATCAAGTTCTTTATTTTGGACAACCTGGAATCGATAGAATACCAACAAAAGACTCAATAAAACCTCCCAAAGATTATGAGAGTCTAGAGGAACTAATTGACTTATTAAAAAATCATAAAATCAATTGCCCAATAAAATATGTTGATGTATCAGATCAAAAAAGTGCAGATTTAATAAGAAAATTTGATATTTCTGATTCTCATACTTGGGTATTAGAATTTAATAATAAAGAATCTGAAATATATGAAAATGATCGACAATTTTTCACAAGAATTTCAGAATTCTAGCAATAAATTAAAATCAATTACACTTTGTATGTTCATATTTGTATAATTCATTTAAAAATGAGTGGTGGATTTTATGGTTGATAATAATTTTCAAGAAATTTTATGTATTGAAATATCAGATTTACGTAAATATATTAATGATTTGGAAGATTTGTTCATTAAATATTCATCTTTATCTGAAAATATTAATCCAGAAAGTGCTATAGAACAATTTCCAAATGATTGGCAAGAGTACATTATGCCTCAAAAACGTCCACAAATACGCAAAAAAATTGCTAAGGAATATGACTTAATCTCTAATTCCTTTAAGGATTCTCTTTTCAAAATTAAAAGAGTATTGATGGATGATGATAAATTTCATTCTCATTCAAACAAGAAGGATGTAGAGCAAATAGTAAAATCAATAGAACAATTAGAAAATAATCCTATATTTTGTGAGGGATTAAAGGAAAAAAATGATATGGATTACATTAAAAACATTAAATTTTTTGAGGGTGGGGCCGGAATTTCTTTGGCAAAAATCCAAATTGGAACGATAATCTCTAGTATTGGATCACTATCATTAGAATCAAAAAAAAATCCCGTAATTATAATTAATAAGTTCTCCCCAAAAATCAAAGATTTATTTTTAAAATATATCATTCGTGGGATTGTTGGATTTTTTTTATTGTATTTAATGTATAAATTTGGCATAAAACAATAAGCTTCTTTAATGCAACTAACATGTAATTGAAATCCTCATGCACATGTCAGATGCCACGGATTTGAGCGTAACGAAATCCGGGGTCGTGGACTCAGCTAATCATGTGCATCCATGTTAACTAACATCTTTTCATTATCTAGCTCTTTAAGAACTAAAAAATCCTTCTCTCAATTTTTAAAAAAAAGATATATATTGTTTTAATTAAGTTATGCATTATGGATGATTATGAAAAGGCGGTAGAACATTATAATTTAGGAATCACCTATTCTAAACAGGGCAGATTAGAAGAGGCAATATTAGAATATAAAAGGGCTATTAATTATAAACCTGATTTTGCAGAAGCTCATTATGATCTCGGTGTAGATTACTTTCAGCTTAATATGATAGATGATGCGATCAGAGAGTATGCGTTGACGATAAGGTTTAAACCAGATTATATTAAAGCTCATGAAAATCTTCTTCAAGCCATATCTATGAA
>JAGLKS010000374.1 GCA_023140905.1 Alphaproteobacteria bacterium
CCGCTTCGCGTCTCGGTAGGGCAATAGCGTTATTTGGATGTGTGAGGACGGCGGCGCGGCAGAGAATATTTTGTCGAGGGGGCTACAGAAAGCGATTTGAAAAATCGCTCATTGAACATTGTCTGTTGTGATATATTCCGAAACTAATCATTCGTATTTCAAGCATATATTTCTTCAGGCTGGGCAAGCAATCTTAATTTTATTTTTAAATTGATAGAAAAGATTATAATAATGATGCAATAATACATCATGTAGATAATTATTCACCACAAAAATGGTATCACAAATTAATGTGAACTATTTTCAGGGTGTATCTGCTGGCAATGCAAAAATCAAAGGTGGTAGTTTGAAAAAATTAACTTATTCCGATATTACAGCAAAATCTGTTGAAATTAGTAAATGCCTAATAAATAAGGGGGCAGGTATGTATGGCTATGATCTTGATGCTACTAAAATAACTGGTGATGTCGCTCGATTTGCAGCAACCATTCGTCAATCCGATACACTCGAACACAAACAATTAACAGCAATTGGAACAACTCTTAAAATTGTCCCAGACACATTGAAAACAATTCTTTCTGAATTGGAAACTATGGGCTGGATTGAAACAATAAACAAAGGCGGCAGAGTCAAAAAGATAGATGAACACATTCCACCCCTTCAAGATATTCTGAATGACCTTGGTAAAAACTGGGAAGAAAAAGAGCCAACAGATATTGATAGAGCATCTGTGTATTCAATATCATATCTTTCGGAAAGACCAATTACAAGAGATGGTCTTCTTTCTGAATTGGAAATCGATCAAGAATGCTTTGGAACAATGCTTGAGTATGGAGAACAGACGAGTTACTTAGGAACTTTTAAATCGGACACACTCGACGAAGAGGTCGTTTGGACTCCTTTTTATTGGGCAGGAAAAATGGACAAGGTATTAAAATTCTTGAATCGAAATACATACGAGGATTTTAATACAATTGGTTCATTGACAAAAAATATTCTAGATTACCAAGGGCGACCATTAGATCGAATAGCTGGAAATAAAGAACATTCACAATTCATCAGTGCTGGGATCAGCTCAGGATATTTTCCGTCGGTTGCTGTCATGGATGGAAAGGGAGTATCCCGTGAATATATGTTCGCTGCGACGCCACAGTTTGGTGCAGACCCTAAGAATGATATATTTGAGAAGGCACGTCTTATTGTTGCGTGCATAAGGCATGGTCAATATCATGCAGAAATCAGCCATATAAAGTATCCAGTTGCGTTATTACGAGCATTAAGGGAAAATAGACTATCTCCGTTTTCGTATGGAGTAACTCAATATGCTCTATTAATTACTAATAAAATTTGTACTGCCGAAAAAGTCAAAACTACTTATGGACAAAGCTATAAAATAAAATTCATCGACACCCCTGAAAATATTTTAGCATCGAATATTGCTGAAGAAATGTTGGCGGGGGACACACCAAAAACTTGGATTGCAGATGAACCAGAAGTGATGAATTTATTGGTTAGGGGAACATTCGATTATTCTGCAGAGCAACGACACATAAAGTCTTCTGGACAAATAAGTGCTACAAAGGAATATGGCAGATTAATGGATTACATGATTGGGGTGAGAACTTGAGTGATGCCAACAATGAAAAGGATCTCGAATTAAAATTAAGATTAATGCGGCTTTTTTGGTTCAATGGATATTTTGTAAGAAGAAATATTAATTTGGCTAGGTTTGAATCAGGGCGAAAAACAGCCGATCAACATACAGATATAGATGTAGTTTGCATAAAACACGATCATAGTTTCAATAAGAAAATTGATATTTGTGATTGTAAATCTGGGCGTACTGCTAAGACTACTGAGAGGCTCTTTTGGTTGTCAGGTGTTATGAAATATTTTGATGCTGACAAGGGGTATTTTGCCCGAACACAGATGATGCAAACTAAGTATGTAGACTTAGCCAATAAATTAGAAATCACTCCTTTATCTGAAGAACAATTAGCAAAACTTGAAAAAATATATGGTACAACATCAAAACCATTCATTGGTTGCTTTACTGATAATACAGACTACTTAATGTATGAAGCCGAAACATTTCGGGAATTAAAAGACACTATATACTCTGTATATGAGTATATATATTATAAATATTGGACTGATAGTGTTCAGCAACAAATAATTTCTTTAATCAATTGTAGTTTTCAAATCAATAAATCGAAATTAAGTAGTGATTCAAAATTGTTTTTGTGCATGTATTGCATGACTATGTTTACTAATTCCATTTTAGATTTTTCACAATATTTATTACAAATCCCTGAAAATGAACAAGAAAAAATAAT
>JAGLKS010000375.1 GCA_023140905.1 Alphaproteobacteria bacterium
ATCATTTTCCACCTTATATTCCTCCTTTCAGGCTATAAGATATAAAATAAGTGATTTCAACCATTATTATCGGCATATTCTCAGAAATCTTAACCACCTCACACACCAAATTATACATGTCCGTCATGTAGAACCGATGTGTGGCATCCCTTGTCTATTCCCCCTGATTGCGGAGAAGCATATATATAAAATAGTACATACCCAAGCACACCGCCTGCAAATGAAAAAGACAATTAGAGGATTCTAAGAAGGGTTGATTTTCCTTACTATTGTGTTTTCATATATACTCTACCCCACCCACATCTTATCTTTTATATCTTAAACTTCTTCTCGTATTGTTTCATTATAACAATCTACCCACTCAGGCAACTTATTTGTCAAATTAAGTGTTCTCATATACGGCATATCAACGTATGGGGAATTAGTTATATCAAAATTGCAATTCTCTTGCATCATCAATGCATTAGCCATATGCACAGCCGTTAATGCTGTAAATTCTTTTGCGTTACCTGAAACTTCTCTAGGGGTTTTATTTGGCACAATATTCTCCAGCAACTTTGACGGATTGTGGTAAAAGGCAACTACCTCAACTACATTGCCAGGAATCCCCCAAAGCCACAACAGATAAGCCCCCAATTCTGCATGAGAAGTTTTCATAACAGTGTATTCGGCCTTTGTAACATCACACCCAGTCGTTTTAACTAATTCCGTTATCTCTTTGTACAACACAGGAACTTTCAACAATATCAGCTTTCCTATATTGTGTAACATCCCGGATATTATTGCATCTTCCACTACTTTCTCATCATCTGTTTCAGCACGAGCAATTTCCCCGGCAAGTCTACCTACCATCATACTGTGCCTCTGCATATCTATTATAGAAAATCCACATAACTTTGCATCTTTTATAAATGAAGAAAATATACGAATAGAAAGTATAAGGGCCTTCAACGTATCTATCCCCAGAAAAATCGTAGCTTGCTGTGGAGACGTGATTTTTCGTGGAAGACCAAAAATAGCTGAATTAACTAATTGTAAGATTCTGGCAGACAATGAGACGTCCTGTGAAATAATATGGCCCAATTTCTTAAGGGAAGCTTTTGGAGACTGTATTTCTTTTGTAATCAAATTGTATAAATGTGGGAGACTGGGCAAATCTTTGATTCCTAGAACCAGCTTCTTCAGCGTTTCGTCTCTTAGCAAATCTTGGAGTTTGCATGTACGTTCAATGGTGTATTTTATTGTCTCTGCATTACATGGCTTCATCAAAAACCGATGTACGGACTTGACTGACCTCAATGCCATTTCCTTATCTAAAGGTTCTGAAAGGAGAATACGAATAGTCTCGGGATAGTAGTCCATAATAAAGCCAAGTAATTTCACACCGTCCATTTCCGGCATATGCATATCAGAGACAACAACATCAGGAGGGTTGTCAATAAAAAAGTTGAGTGCTTCTTCTCCACTTATTGCAAACTCCATCTCCCATTTTTGATGCATTGAACCCAGCATCGTCCTTAACTCCTTGATCTCTTTCGGATCATCATCTACAAAGAGAATTCTCATCTACAACATCCTTTACTAAGAAAATATATTGTTCATACTTGACCACTTTATATTTGTTTCGTGTTTAAGTTTTCTTATTTAAATGAGGGTTCTACAG